>JBIILY010000047.1:0-7079 GCA_044338225.1 Chitinophagales bacterium | reverse complement strand
ATTTGATGAAAAAGAATGAGGAAATTATGATCATTGGAGGTGCACAAATCTATAAACAAGCTATAACTATAGCTGATAAAATCTACGCTACTGAAATAGATGCCATCTTGGATGCCGATACGTTTTTCCCTGAAATCAATCCTAAAATTTTTGAAAAAACATCCAGCGAATCTCATTCAAAAGATGCTGAAAATGAGTATGATTATGCTTTTGTGGTATATAAGCGAAAATAAATACATTTTTTTCAATTTTTTTTATTAATTTTGAGTTTTATAATGCCAAATTTATGAAAACTCTTTATTTGCTTTTAATCGTTCTCGTTTTTTCCAGCTGTTACAAAGATTGTTTTAGATGTAATTTTCCAAATAAAGACATTTATATTAAAAATGTAACTACTGGTAAAAAATTAAGTTTTTATTATTATGTTTCACGTGAGTTAGATACGATTAATTTTAAAGATACTCTAGCTAAATACAGTGCTATGGGCTATCAATATGATACAACATATAATATTGGGTCTAGTTTTGATAATTGTCTCAAACAAGATTATTTAATCCCCAAAGTAGAAGCTATTGGAGGAAATTGTTATTGGTTTAGGTAAAAAGTATAATTTACTCCTTATGATTCTCCAAAATCAATTGAGCCCTCTTTATGATCTTATTCTTTAAAATTTTGGGTTTAATGACTTGAGCGCCGTCTCCGTATGCGATGAGTTCATTGATCAATTCTTCATTTATAATCACTTTGAGTCGTATACGAATTTCGTCTTCGTTGTCTACCAATATCTGCTGGCTATGATGCAGGGGAAGATTTTTGATATAATTTCCGAGTGTTCGGTTAAATTTTATTTCTATAATTTCTACAGGAGCCTCTTTTTGATGCGAGAGTCCAATGATATTTTTAAAATAGCCCTCTATTGAAAAATCTTTGGGTAGTTCAAACATTCTGCCTAAGGTTTCTATTTGCGAAATTCTATCGAGTCCAAATATCCTTAAATCATTTTTGTCCAAATCTTTACCTACCAAATACCACCTGCCTTTGTATTCTTTGAGTCCATAAGGCGCAATGATTCTATTTTTTTCTTCTTTTTCGTTGCTGTCAAATTTTTTGTATTTGATGAGCAAGCACGTTTTGAGGCGAATGGCGTTTTGAATGTCATAGAGATGCTCTGATCCTATATTGCACGTTTTGTCATAGACAATACAGTCAACAAATTGGTCAAAATGTTTTTGATAATTGAATAAATGCAGCGTTTGTGAAATATTCACCACATCCTGATTTTGATAATTATCGGCTATAAAGTATTGTCCATCGGCATTGCATTTGATTTCTATGCTAAAAGTGGTTTCGATATCTCGAATTTCTCTTTGAAAAGTTCTTCTCGAAAATTTCAACTCTTCTTCTTTGGACGTGGCATCGAGTTCGTTTTCAAGGTACGATTTGATTTGTTCATAAGTAGCTCTTTTTCCATTGGAAAGCCTTCCAATGATAGAAATATAGCGTTGAATAATATGTTTTACCTTCATGCGGTGGGTTCAAATTTAGAATTTATATAAAAAAAAGAACGACCAAAAATAAGGCCGTTCTTCTATATAGTTGAAATAAAATTTGTAAAAAGAATTAAGCCATTTTACCACTCAAGGCATGAGCCATCGTGATACCTATTTCTGCTGGGCTATCCACTACGATAAGACCACATTCTTTCATAATAGCCATTTTAGCAGCCGCTGTGTCGTCTTTTCCACCTACGATAGCACCTGCGTGTCCCATAGTTCTACCTGCTGGAGCGGTTTGTCCTGCTATAAATCCTACTACGGGTTTTTTATTGCCATTTTCTTTTATCCATCTACTCGCTTCAGCTTCCATGCCTCCTCCAATTTCGCCAATCATTACGATAGCATCTGTATCAGGATCGTTCATGAAAAGTTCTACAGCTTCTTTTGTAGTTGTTCCAATGATAGGATCACCACCAATTCCGATAGCGGTAGATACACCCAAACCTGCTTTTACAATTTGGTCAGCTGCCTCATAAGTCAAAGTTCCTGATTTGGATACAATTCCTATTCTTCCTTTTTTGAACACAAATCCCGGCATAATTCCTACTTTTGCCTCTTCAGGGGTAATAATACCTGGGCAGTTAGGGCCTATTAAACGAGAATGGGATTGTTCTACTATTGCTTTTACTTTTACCATGTCTTGAACTGGGATTCCTTCTGTAATACATACAATCGTCTCTATTCCAGCGTCTACAGCCTCAAGAATTCCATCTGCAGCAAATGCAGGCGGTACAAAAATGATAGAAACATTACATCCTGTAGCTTTTCTAGCATCAGATACGGTATTGAAAACAGGCAAATTCAAATGTGTTTGTCCACCTTTTCCCGGTGTTACGCCACCTATTACCTTGGTTCCGTATTCAATCATTTGTTCTGCGTGGAAAGTTCCTTCTTTCCCAGTAAATCCTTGTACAAGAATTTTTGAGTTTTTATTTACAATAATAGACATAATGTATATGTAATTTGAGTTTTAAATATTTGTTTGCAAATCTATAAATTTTTTTTTATATCATTCGCTATAAAATTTTTCTATCGAAGCGCTTGCTTTTCATACAATTCATTGTATAAGCCTTTATTTTGAATCAATTCCTGATGGCTTCCCATTTCTACGATTTTTCCATTGAGGAGGCATATCACTTGGTCAAAAGCCAGTTGATTGAAAATTCGATGGGTAATGAGGATAGAAGTGGCATCGTGATTGGCTTCATTGAGGGCATCAATCAATTTTTGTTCGGTTTCTACATCTACCGCGCTCAAACAGTCGTCAAATAAATAAACAGGCGATTGATGAATCATGCCACGCGCTATAGAAATACGCTGTTTTTGCCCTCCTGAAAGTGTAACGCCTCGCTCGCCCACAACGGTTTCGTATTTTTGAGGAAATTGGGCTATTTCAAGATCTATTTGTGCTCTTTTTGCCGCCAAGGCAATATCTTCTTTAGAAAAATCAGCATTGCCAAATGAAATATTTCGTGCTACGGTGTCCGAAAATAGAAAGACTTCCTGTGGTACATACGCAAAACTTTTTCTTAAAATTCCTAGAGGAATTTCGTTGATTTTATGTCCGTTTATGAAAATTTCTCCTGTTTGAACGGTGTAGAATTTCATCAACAATTCGGCTATGGTACTTTTGCCAGAGCCTGTTTTACCCACGATCAACCATCGCTGTCCATACGGTATTTTGAAACTAACTTGGTCTAAGGCCAAAATCCCCGTCTCAGGATAACGAAAACTCACATTTTTAAACTCTATATCCCCTCTCAAATCGTCTATGGTCAACGATTTTCCTATTTGCTTGTCTTCTTCGGGATGGTCAAATATTTCCTTCAATCGGCTCATAGAAGCATTGGCGCGCTGAATCATAGTAGCCACCCAGCCTATACTCATTACAGGCCACGTAAGCATATTGACATATAATAAAAATTCGGTCAAATTTCCGATATTGATTTCTCCGTCAATGAGAAGTTGTCCTCCTTTGAAAATGGCTATAATCACACTCAAGGTCATCAAAAACGTAACACTAGGCTGGAAAAAAGATTCGATTTTTACGATTTTGAGTGCTTGTTCTTTGTAAGATGCACTATTGTCTTGAAAAGTTTCAAATTGTTTTTTTTCTTGGGTAAATGATTTGATAATTCGGATGCCGCTGTAGGTTTCTTGCGAAATGGAAGTGAGTTTGGCTAATTTTTGTTGTAGTTTTAAATTGTTGAAATACAATTTGTTGTTTAGAATAAATATGAAAACAGACAAAAAAGGCAAAGGAATAAGTGTGTACAAGGTCAGCATGGGATGCACTTGATACATGAGATAAATCGTTATCGTCAATTTCGTAAATAAATTGACCGAATACATCAAGGCAGGGCCTATAAATTCTCTTAATTTGCCCACATCTTCACCTATTCTACTCATCAAATCGCCCGTTTGGTAGCGTTTAAAAAAGTTTATATCTAATTTTTGATAATGATTGTACAAATCATTTTTTAGATCAAATTCAATTTTACGACTGGCTACAACAATGGTCTGGCGCATCAAAAATGTGAAAAATGCAGACGCTAAAGTAAATAGCACATAGATAATGACAAATTTGAATGTAATGTCCCATACGATTTCGTACGATTTGTTGGGTTTGTCTATTTCAGCTTTGATACTATTGATTAGTTCCCGAATCAATACAGGTGTATAAGTATTGAATACGTTGGATAAGATAACAAACACAAACCCTATGTAAAAGGTGTATTGGTGTTTTTTGAAATATTTAGATAAATAGTATAACTGTTTCACCTTGCAAAGGTACTGTATTTTGGGTTAAAAATATTTTGATTTTCATAGATAAATCCATTCTTTGGGTTTTATTAATACAAATTAACCTTTTGTTTTTTATCAAAAGTTTCTACATTTGCCTTTCATATAATCATTAAATTTTGTAAAGATTTTATGTATACAAGGATTTTAAGTGTTTTAGTTTCATGTTTTTTGTTGTCTAGCCTGCAAGCGCAGCGCTATTCGGTGATAGAAATGAAAGTTGATGCCTCCTATTTCTACGAATCCTATCCCGATATGGTTTCCTTGGATTTTTTAATTTATTCCGAAAGTGAATCCAAAGGGAGTATTCCTATCGAAAATATTGAATCTCTTGTGGTTTTAGAAATGCAAAAACATGGAATTCCTGCATATCAGCTAGTGCCTAGCACCGATATGTATTCTATCAATCCCAAATATAAAAAATATAGATTGACGCTCAATTCAAAGGAGGAATATGACTTAATTTTTCCTTATCTGAGCAGCAATCCTTTTGTGCAATCGCTGAAAATTGCAAAAAAAGTATATTTAAAAGAAAGTAAAAAAATGCTTACCGAAAATTTAATTCTTGGCGCTTGGCGCGAAATGGATATCAAGTCCCGTGAAATGGCAGCAGTTCAAAATAAGAAAATTTCAAAAGTAGACGAGATAGATGCCACTCAATTATTTGATTTAAAATTGCATGAAAAAGAAAATTTGAAGTCGTTTTCTCTTAAAAAAGATCGTTTTGAATCTCGAATCACTGCTCGATTCCAAATTCACAATGACTCCAGTTATTATACTCGTAGACCTACGTATTTAATCGTTTTGGGTGAAGGTGCCGATACGTTTCCTTCTAATAGTTTAAGTTTGAAATTTGATATATTCAATAATGAAATTAAAAAATCAGAAATTAATTTAAATCAAATCAATCAAAATGTCTTAAATCAATTAAGCAGGTATGGTATCGTGGATTTTGAAAAACGACAAGATGAATATGACGATGTCATTCGATACGAAGTTTCCACCTTAACCTATAGTCAATACGTATCGATTATTGATTTTTTGGCACAAAATAAAAATATTATCAACCTAGAAATAAAACACAATCCTTGGAAAGAGGAGGCGTATGATTTGACCAAAGCGCTGTGGTATAAAGCCCTTAATGACGCTAAACAAAAGGCAAATAAAGTCGCTAAATTCTTGAATATGGACATTGTAGGTATGAAAGAAGTAGGGAGCGGGAACGATAATGAAATAAACTCTGAAAATAAATGGACAGGACGTTCTGAGGCTTATAATGCCAAAGAATGGAAACATTTAGGTGAAATACAGAAAAAAGAAGTCTTGAGAGTTGTATTTGAAATAGATTAAAATTCATAAAATTGAAAGCCTTAATTACCGAAAAATTTCACCCTATTCTTATTCAACATTTTGAAAAAAATGGCATAGCATGCGAAGTGCATGAGCAAATAAATACTTTAGGCGTATTAGAAATTATATCAGAGTTTCAGATATTAATTGTCAATAGCAAAATTTTGGTAGATAAAACAATGTTAGATAAAGCTTCAAATCTCAAGGCTATAGGGCGAGTGGGCTCAGGGATGGAAATTATTGATACGGCGTATTGTCAAGAAAAAGGCATTTTTGTATGTTCTGCCCCCGAAGGCAATGCCAATGCGGTAGCAGAGCACGCTTTAGCTATGCTTTTGGCAGGATTTAACAATTTGTTTCATGCTCAAATGGATTTGCTTGAAGGCAAATGGTTGCGAGAAGCCCACCGAGGGACGGAATTGAAAGGAAAAACCATTGCTATCATTGGTTATGGTCATACGGGCAAAGCATTTGCACAAAAATTAAAAGGCATGGAGGTATCTGTTTTGGCACATGATATTCGAGATTTTTCAGTTGATGAAGAGTATGTGCGCAATGCTTCATTACAAGAAATATATGAAAATGCAGATATTGTATCTTTTCATTTGCCCTTGAATCAAGATACCTATCATTATTGCAATACTCATTTTATTCAAAAATTTAAGAAAGAAATTGTTTTGATCAACACCTCTAGAGGTAAAATAGTCTATTTCAAAGATTTAATAGAGGCCATAGAACTTGGACGCGTTAAAAAAGCGATGTTGGATGTCTTTGAAAATGAACCTTTTGGAGAAATTGAAAGTGTAAGAAAATATATGCAATCCAAGCAATTATTTCTCTCGCCACACATTGCCGGATGGTCTCAAGAAAGTTATTTTTTATTAGCAAAAATAATTTCAGAAAATATTGTAAATCAGTTGTTTGAATAACTTAGTTAATTTTTTTTAAGTTATTAGAACAAAAGTTATAGATTTGTAGCTAAATTTTTCGTTTTTTTGCAGAACGAAATAATAGGAATATATTAATAAAATATTAAGTTACTTTATGAAGAAAATTTTATACATACTCGCACTTTTCTTAGGTACATTTATCTCGGCCTCCGCTCAAACAGGGGAATTACAAGGAAAGGTTGTAGATGAAAAAGGAGAGCCCGTTAGTTTTGCACAAGTGGTTATCGTTACGGATTTGGAAGGTAAAAAGCTTACAAGTAAAGGCGCAAGAGCCGATATCAACGGAAGATATACTATTAAAGGTATCAATCCAGGTAAGGTGAATGTAATGGCAAAGTATGTAGGAAAACCACAAGTAGTAGAGACCGATGTAGTGATATATGCTGGACGTCCTACCACGTTGGATTTTAAATTGGAACAA
>JBIILY010000118.1:0-4857 GCA_044338225.1 Chitinophagales bacterium | reverse complement strand
ATTTTGGACATTGACTTGATATGGAATTTCGCCATTTTGAAACTCCAACATAGCCTTGCCATTTTTGCTATCAAAACAAGAAAGACGATCGGGTTTTAAAGATGCGACTTTTAGTTGATAAGCTCCGTTGAAACTAACAAAGGTATCCAATGAACAGCCATAGGCATCTCTAATCGATATTTTCAAGCTATCTTTTGACGGTAAACTATAGTATGATTGTATATTAGAAAATGAATTGGAATCCAATCTATATTCATAAAATCCATATCCTCCTACAGTCTCACTTATTTGAACGAAACCATTATTTGAATTAGCACACGATGGTTTAACGATTTGATATTTAGTAGCAATTTTCGAGGGACTATTTATAGAAATGGTTTTGGTAGAAGAAAAACAGTTGTTAAAATCTCTAATTTTAACAGAATATGTTTGATTGGATAAATCATCTTTTAGACTATGTATAGAAGGCACATCATCTATATAGTATAAATAAAAACCTACGCCACCTTTTGGACTTATTGCAATTTTACCTTGCGATGCGCCAAAGCATAAATTATCAAATTTAATGTAATCAAATGATACCGAATCGGGCTGTGAAATAGAAATTTGAAACGGTTGTATACATGGATTATTTAGAGAATTGGTATAATGCAGATTTCCCGAAAAAGTTCCAGCGGTCATAGAAGTCAAAAAACTATCTTTGACAGCGGTATGATTCCAATGATAACTAGAAGGTTTGAGGCTGCTATTTATTATAAAATGTCCTCTAGCTGTAGCACCCCCATAACACAAAATGGGCATATCTTGCACCCAAGTGTATTGAATGCCCGCTGGTTCGGCTATTTCAATTTTTTCTTCTTTGGCACAGCCATCGCGATCGGTAATTAGCAATGTATAAATACCTTTTTTGAGATTATGGATAGAATCGGACGTATTCTGTATAGTGGTCCAAGAATATTGAAAAGGAGCATTTCCTTTGGTGACAATTACTTTTGCTTTTGCGTCAGCATAACCAAAACAAGAAGTGGAGGTTTTGATGATAGAATCTTCAATTAAATCCCCTTGATTGAGATAGATTGAATCTATGATGGGACAATATGAATTTGTTTGTAAATATTGCGCATAAATCATCGTATCCTTTGGATTCAAAAATCTCATGGTCAACGAGGTATCTTGTTTGATTATATTTTGTTTTTTGTAATTAAAAATTATATTTTTAGCACTTAACAAAGAAATTTGAACTTCTGATGTGGCGCTACAATTCAAAAAAGTATCTTTTTCAAAAATTTTATTTTGAAACCATTCTATAGAATACGTGAAAAGTTTGGTTTTAGAGATATTTGATTCACAAACAGATACTTCTAATTGAAAATCAACTACTATGTCAACTTGAGAAGGTTTGAAATTTATAAAATAATACAAGGTATCAAAGTTTCCATTTCCTACAATAATATTTTTCAAATCTGACAAAACGATATCATCACTTCCAAGCCATTTAATAGATTCTTTTGCTCTATTTTTTGGAATTAGAAACTTCATTTCAACTTGAGGTGATTGAAAATCATTACAATATACCATTTTCTGACTATCTATATGCATTATGGATTGACTAGAACTAGCTTTATGCAAAAAAATATTTGACGATGTATTTGAAATCGAATATAAATGATCTACATTCCGTTTAGAAATTAATACAAAAGTATCTAATTTATTAAGCCTTTCAATTTTCCTATATTCATATAAAACAAAATTGACCCAACTATTTTGAATAATTGAAGGTGTAAACGCAAGGGTATTATTTGATTTAAAGATTTGATTTTCAAAAATAAATAAAGGTTTTTGAGAATTCAAAGTTGGCTTCAATTCCGCTAACTGTGCATTAAAAATTGGACTTCCTTCGGCAATATAGGGCGCTGAAATTTCAAGAAAAACAGAGTCTTTATTAGCATCATCCATATTATATTTTTGTATATAAAGTTCTAAGACATTAGGATTCACCATTGATTGAAAATCTAATGAAGCACTGCTATTTATATAGTCCGTTTGAATCAAAGCTTGAAGAAAAAGTGGTGTTTCTAAATTTTTAAGATTTGAACTATATGCTCTATTTTGTCCTGTATACTGAATACTGGTCCAACCACATTTTTTCCCAATTAAGACATTGGTTTTATAAAAATTGGATTCAATATTTATATTTTGATTGCCATCACATGTCCCTTGATAGCATGCAGTAGGCATAATTTCTTTTTTATATAAATTTAAGGGAATCGAAATCGTTTGTCCCGTACAGTTTTTAACTTCTACAAATTGGGTTATTGGCAATGCGTAATCCTTGCACGAGCGGTTTAGGACTAATTGAATTTCATAAATTCCGTTAAAAGTATCAATTAATTTATATTGAATTTCACCACCATATAAATGATTAGATTTTACACAAGTGAAAATCATGAGTGAAAATAATAAAATCAATAACTTTTTGATAATCATATCTCTTTTCAATAAATAATCCCATTAACTTAGATTATTATTTTTACAAAAATAGCTATAAATGCTTTAATTTTTAATATAATTTTTAAGATTAGTCTATCAAGTAATATTAAATTGTTTATTTTTGCACTTGAATTTAACCCAAAAATTAAATATAATGTCCACACAAACTCAAAGTATGAACTATAAAGTAAAAGACATATCCCTTGCAGATTGGGGTAGAAAAGAAATCACATTGGCGGAAGCCGAAATGCCAGGATTGATGGCATTGAGAAAAGAATATGGCGCTACAAAACCATTGGCTGGTGCTAGAATTGCAGGATGTCTTCACATGACTATCCAGACAGCTGTTTTAATCGAAACGTTGGTAGAATTAGGCGCAGACGTTACATGGTCTAGCTGTAATATTTTCTCTACACAAGATCATGCAGCAGCAGCTATTGCAGCAGCGGGTATTCCAGTTTTTGCTTGGAAAGGCATGAACGAACAAGAATTTGACTGGTGTATTGAACAAACCCTACACTCGTTTAAAGGTGGAAAATCATTGAACATGATTTTGGATGACGGAGGCGATTTGACCAATATGGTTTTGGATCGTTTTCCAGCATTAGCAAAAGATATCAAAGGTATTTCAGAAGAGACTACTACCGGTGTTTTGAGATTGCACGAAAGACAACAAAAAGGAACTTTACCTATTCCTGCCATCAATATCAACGATAGTGTAACTAAATCAAAATTTGATAACAAATACGGATGTAACGAATCTCTTGTAGATGCTATTCGTAGAGCTACAGATATTATGCTTGCTGGAAAAACAGCGGTAGTATGTGGATATGGCGATGTAGGAAAAGGTTCTGCAGCTAGTTTGAAATCAGCAGGTGTTAGAGTTACCGTTACCGAAATTGATCCAATATGCGCTTTACAAGCAGCTATGGAAGGGTTTGCTGTAAAAAAATTAGAAAATTGTATCGGAGAAGCAGATATCGTAGTTACGGCTACAGGAAACAAAGATATCGTTCGTGGCGAGCATTTCTTAAAATTAAAAGACAAAGCCATTGTTTGTAACATTGGACACTTTGATAATGAAATTGATATGACGTGGTTGAACAAAAACTACGGCAATCAAAAAATGGAAATCAAACCACAAGTAGATATGTATAATGTGAATGGAAAAGACGTTATCATATTGGCAGAAGGAAGACTTGTAAATCTAGGATGTGCTATGGGACACCCTTCATTTGTAATGTCTAACTCATTTACAAATCAAACATTGGCACAATTAGAATTGTGGGCTAATACAGATAAATATTCAAACCAAGTATATGTATTGCCAAAACATTTGGATGAAAAAGTGGCACATTTACATTTAGAAAAAATCGGTGTAGAATTGGAAGTTTTATCTCCAGATCAAGCAAGTTATATTGGAGTGCCCGTAGAAGGACCTTACAAAGCTGATTTTTATAGATATTAATCCATAGAAATTTCACATAAAAAAGGTAGTTGAGTCATCAGCTACCTTTTTTTTTGCTTTTATTTGAAGAACAAAATTAATTTTAGCAAAGAGAATTAGACCAAAATCAGTAATTTTGCCTTTTAAAGGGATTAGATGAAAGAAAAAGTACAAACCTTATTTGAAGACGAACATATTATTGCGGTAAGCAAGCCTTCGGGTTTATTAACCATAAAAGATAGATTGGGCAAGGAACCAAATCTTTTTGATATCCTCAAAAAACAACACGAAAATCTTCGACTCATTCATCGATTGGATAGAGACACCTCAGGACTTATCATTTTTGCTAAAAATGAAGAAGCACAAAAAGCCTTTAGTCCTCTTTTTGAAAGACACGAAATCATAAAAATATACCACGCCATCGTAGCAGGAAAACCTATGAAAGAAGAAGGTTTGATTGAAAATTTCATAGAAGAAAACCTACAATTTCCAGGAACCTATCGAGTGGGTAATCAAAAAGGAAAATTAGCCGTATCTTTTTTCAAAATATTAGAAACTTACAAACGAAATTGTCTCATTGGGTTTGATATCCGAACGGGACGTACGCATCAAATTCGGGTTCACGCCAAATTTATTGGCACGCCATTAGCTTTTGACCCTTTGTACAATCCTCAAAATGGGATTTTTGTATCACAGCTTAAGTCAAAATTCAAACAAAATTTTGAAGAAGAACGCTCCATCATACAGCGCCTTTCCCTTCATTCTCAATCATTAGCATTCGTGCACCCCATCACAGGAAAAGAACATTATATAGAATGTCCCTACCCAAAAGATTTTGAAAAAGCTATTGAAATATTAAGAAAATATAATTAGTTAAATCTTCAACGCTAAGGATGGCGTTATTCTCGTAATTTTTTTCC
>JBIILY010000046.1:0-7147 GCA_044338225.1 Chitinophagales bacterium | reverse complement strand
CGCAACTCATGCATGGGTTGCCCCGCAATGTAATGCCTTCGGGATTTACGTTTATAGCTAATATTTGTAATGTTTTCGGGATTTTTTATGGATATATTATAGGGCAATATATTCTCAAAACAATAGGCTATATTTCATTTTATTTATTTATAAAAAAATATATGACTTTGCCAAGATTGAATGAAAATGTCTTGGTAGCGACTTCTTTATTACTTACGTCTATCCAGTTTTTTACGCCTTTTGGACTTTCCGTAATGGGAATGCCTTTGCTCGCTTTTGGTTTTGCAAGACTTTATTACAATAAAAAAAGTTTAGCAACACTTCTGATATTTTTCACCTTTCCTTTTTTCTCTTCATTTGTATGGTCGGGCATAGAAATGATTATTTTGTTTAATATTTATCTAGTATATCTAGTAATTATTAAGCACGATCATGTAATGAAATGGATTTATGCTTGGATAGCATTTTGTGTCGGAACGGTTTTGGCAAATATTCAATTTATCTATGGAATGCTTTTCTTAAAAGGATTTAGATCCCATAGGGTAGCCTATAATCTCTACACCGAAATGCCCAATTTTGGGCGAACGATTTCTGAATTCTTTGGCTTTTTCTTTAGTACGCATTATCATATTTCTATTTTTATCTCGCTCTTGATTTTTGTGTTGTTTTTGATAAGTTATTTTGGAATAGAAAAAAATAAATGGTCTAAAAATATCATGAAAGCGATATTTTTAATAGTATTGTGGCAGGCTTTTTATCCATTTATAGAATTTTTGATTTCAGATATTACTTTTATCAAATCCTTTAGATTCAATCGTTTTGCATTCTTATTGCCCTTTTTGTGGTTTTTGATTTTGTTAATTTCAATGAATTCTATTGCAAAGTATAGAATATGGCTTCGCAAAACCATTCCGCTCATTATTTTCTCGCAATTTTTGATTTTGTTTTTTTCAAATGATGAAACAGCTCATAATTATAAAAAATTGATAGGCATCGATAATTTCCCATCATTTAAAGAGTATTTAGCCTTAAATTCATTCTCTGAAATTAAAAAAATAGCGCCTCCTTCTATAGAAAATAAAGTGATTTCAATAGGAATGAGTCCAACGATTGCTCAGTATCATGGATATAGTACCCTGGATGGTTTGTTTTCGGTTTATGATTTGGATTATAAATTGGAGTTTAGAAAGATATTTGAAAAAGAACTTCAAAAAAGTAATTGGAAAAAGAAAGAGTATTTTGATAATTGGGGGAATAGATGTTATGTTTTTCCTGCAGAATTACAAATGGAAACTGTAGCCAACAACATGTGTGCAGGCGATAAAGAAAAGCTTCGATATTTGGAGTTGAATATGGAACAATTTAAAAAAATGGGGGGTAAATATATCTTTTCGGCAGCTGAAATTTTAAATGCAAAGTCAATGAATTTAAATTTGTTAAAAAGAATTTCCCCCGCAAATGCTTATTGGGTCATTTATGTATATCAATATGAATAAAGAAAAGTGGTTTTTAATAGCAATCATTGCTACCTGTATCGTGTCGGTAGCGTTGGCATTCTATATATTTGTCATTATGTCTAGAAATGACGTAGCGTTGAGTTCGTTTTTTTGATTATTCTTCATCAATTATATATTCAGGACGGCCTTTGATTTCCTCAAACATGCTGCCTATATAATTCCCAATTAGACCAATACTTATTAATTGAATACCTCCAAAAAATATGACAAGTCCTACTAAAGATGTCCAACCAGATACAACAGATTCTGGGTGAAATATTTTTAAAATTAAATATACGAGGAAATACATAAATGCAAAAAACACACAAGTTAGCCCCACATTGGTGGCAATATTTAAGGGTTTTTTAGAGAAATAAAGGAGTCCTCTTATGGCAAAAGAAACCATTTTCATAAATGGATAGTGTGTTTCACCTGCAAGTCTTGCATCTCTATCGTAGTAATAGGGAATTTGATTAAAGCCCAGCCAGCTAATTAAGCCTCTAATGTATTTTTGCCTTTCTTTGAGCTTTTTATATTGATTAATTATTTTTTTGTCAATAAGCCTAAAATCTCCAGTGTCTACCGGAATATTTGTTTCTGAAAAATAATTGAGCATTCTATAGAAAGATTTTGCTGTAATTTTTTTGAACCAAGTTTCGCCTTGTCTCGTTTTCCTTACGCCGTAGACTACATTAGCATTTTCATTTATGGCTAGTTGAACCATTTCTGGAATACACTTTGGCGGATCTTGAAGATCTGCATCAATTATTATAGCATAGTCCCCTGTACAATTATTAATCCCTGCACTTACCGCGGGCTGATGTCCAAAATTTCTTGAAAAATTTAAAACCTTTATATGACTATCTTCATCTGCTAATTTATTTAATATAGAGTTCGTGTCATCTCTGCTCCCGTCATTGATGAAAATAAGCTCATAATTGCTGAAATTAGCTTGCATAACCACGGTAAGTTGTTTGTAGGTTTCTACAATAACTTCTTCTTCATTGTAGCAAGGTGTAATGATCGATATCTTCTTTGACGTCATAAAAATATTATTTTTTTAAATTTTTGAACGATTGGTATGGCTCAATAATTAAGTGTTTTTTGAAATATAAAAGAAACAAAGGCACAAGCGTCAATACTTGAATAGATGCAAGTACTTCCCATAAGTTTCCGATAGGGATGGTAGAATTTCCTAATTGGCCATTGATGCTTTGAGAAATTACAATTATGGCATAAAACATCCAAGATTTAATATCGGTAAATAATAATAAAAGCAAAATGGGCATGAAATACCAAGGATTAAAAATAGGCGAATAAATCGTAATGATAATAATCCACAATCTAGCAAACACATGAAAGACTTCTTTGCTATCTTTAATTCTCAATAAAGGAATGGCGGACCATAATGCGAGTAGAAATCCAATCGTTTTTAAGATGGGAGCGATCATTTTTTGATAGTCCAATATTTTTTGAACGGAGAGAAAATCTTTTGTATGAGCATCAATTAGCAGTTTAGGTATATTAAATCCATTGCTAATTAATTCGCCACCAAATTTATAAACTAAAATTGATAATTCAGTAAAACTTCTACACGGGGTTTTGTTTTTGTGATATTCCATAGGCGTTAAAATCGTTTCCCATCCTTGCCATACGGGGATGTATGTAATAGCTACAATAATTCCAATGATAGATATTGCTATAGCGGAATTACTCAAAAATTTAAAAATGTTTTTTTCAACGTTTATAAATTTGACATATAATAATGCGATTAAAAGTGGAATCAAAATAACTCCATACATGATTTTGCACGATATCGCCATTGCCATGAAAAAAAGGGAAATGAAAAATCGGTTCTTTAAATAAAAATAGATAAATAAGGCTATGAATAATGTGATGACAAGGTCTACATGCGTCTGTCCTATTCCTTCAATTAGAAAAAGTGGAGCCAAAACAATCAGCGCATATAAGTTGTGTTTTGTTTGAGTGTTTTGATCTTTTAATATGAGAAAAATAACTTGTGTAAGAAGCAGTGCCGAAATTAGCAAGAGAATCTTAAAAGTCCAATAACTAGCCATTACGGATTTGCCAATAAAAACAGACGTATAAAACATAAATAAAAGCGGTGGTCCATAATGATTTGGACAATCTTTCCACCAATTACTTACGTATTCTATGAATTTTGAATCTTTGACAAGTTCTCCATTTGTATATGTAAATATTCCCCTAGTAGCCAATTCTCCTTCTGCTAAATAAGTATAAATGTCTGATGCAAAAATGACCGTCATAAAAAAGAATATTACATTCCCTATTAGAGAAAGTGTTCTTGTTTCATTTAAACTCATATCAAATCCATCTTTCCTAAAAATAATTTTGTAATAGGTATGAACAAGCAATAGAAATCCAGAAAAATAAGAGAAAATATATAGATTCAATGCCCAGGTATTGTTTTCTATATAATTTTCATCAGCCTTTAAACTGCCCGTAAAGTACCATCGAGTCCACGAGGCTAATACTATAAGAAGACAGGCTAAAGAAAATCTAAGATATATTTTTGTTTTTTTCACTTATTTTTATTAGAGTTAGGAGTTAATTAATAGACTTTTATTGAATTATTGGGTTGATTTAATATAATAAAGTTCATACGTTTCATCAGATTGAGCATTGGTAAAGCTTTTTAAATACTCTATTCTTGAAAGATTTAGAGAGTCAAATATAAAGCACTTATCTCTCATGTTGTAGAAATTTCTAATAGGTTTTGATTTGTAATGGCTAAATGAGTCAAATAAAAGAAGGATAGGTCTTTTTACGCTATCCGAAAAGTGGAAAATCTCACTCATTTTTAAAGTATCTGAGTTGTTATATGTAAAGTGAGTGATTTTTGAATATATCTTTTCACGAGGGATATAAATATCTATGTTTGAATAATAAGGGATAGATTCCGCAAAAAAATCACGCTCTCCAATGAGAATAGAATTTTTAAACTTCTCATTTTGAATAAAATTGGAAAACTCCTTTGAGCACGAAAGTGGTTGCTTTATATTTTCATTGAATTGAACTAGATTTGCAACAAAGAAAATGATAAGAAATAATGTAGGTAGATTTATAAATTTTTTTACAGATAATTGGTTTTCTGCACGATGTGCTCTAAAGTAAAGTAATATATATAGTACAATAATCAGTCCTATATGTCTTGCAAAAAGCCCATATACATTTATAGAAATAAACTGAGTGAAGATTAATAAAAAATATATTACTAGTAAATATAGTTTTGATTTTTTTAATGAGAAGAGCATTAAACCCAATATGATGATTCCAATTGTGATTCCCATAGGAGTGACAACATCAATAAATGGTTTAAACGAATAGTAGGGAAGTAAAAGTGAAAAGGAATTTAAACTAAAAACCTTTTTAATCAATTCTTGTTTATCAATAAAGAAAACAGAATTGGAGTTTATTTGAGTAGTAAAGTAAAATAAAACAGTACTAAATAATATTACAATGGTAGAAGTAAGTATAACCCTCTTGTCTTTTATTCTTTTTTCAATTAAATAAATGAGATGAAGTGCTATACTAATTAAAAACCCGATTACATTTGTCTGAGCTAAAAGTAGCGTACAAATAGTCAAATAGATGTAATTTTTCTTGTTAAAATTTTTATCTAATAAAATATAAATTAACAAGATAAAGGTAATTGAAATTCCATAATTCCTAGCTTTTATGGTATATTCAAAAAACATTAAACTTGTAAAAATTAGTAAAAATTTTACGAGAAAAGATAGCTTTGTTTTAAATACAATGAGATAAGTATTGAAAATGCCAATAAAGAATGATGCGATTTTTAATACAATGGTAGATTTTAGAAAAAAATAAAGTATATATAGAATTATATACCAAAGCAGTGGATGCCCTTCGTTTTCTAGTTTATTAAATGCTAGGTCAAATATAGATTGAGAGTCCATCACTATACTTAATGCTCTCATCTCATCACGCCATATTACGTGATTTACTGTGAAATAAAGACAAATAAGCCCCCATAACGAAAACAAAAAGATATTTTTATATTTATAAATCATAGGGCTATACTTTCTATGATTTATTTCAAATAATCAAACTTTATGATTCCCCATCTGTGAAGTCTATATTCTATAGCTGTTTTTAAACAACCAAGCCCATATATGCTACTTCTTTTAAAATTGATGGAACTAGCTTCTTCAAAATATTTCGTAGGACAGGTAACTTCGCCACATTCAAAATTTTTCATGAAAAGCTGAGTTATCATTTGGTTGTCAAATACAAAATCATCCGAAATCATGTTGTAATTAATGCTTTGAAGTGCTTTTTTTGAAAAGGCTCTATACCCTGTATGATATTCCGATAGTTTTTGATTCATCATAATATTTTGGAACAATGTCAAAAATCTATTGGCGATATATTTATACATAGGCATGCCTCCTTTGAGAGCTCCTTTGCCTAATATTCTTGATGCAAAAACAATATCATATAACCCATTGCCAATAATGGATATCATAGCTGTAAGTAATAGAGGCGTATATTGATAATCGGGATGTAGCATCACCACTATATCCGCATCTAGTTCCAATGCTTTATTATAGCATGTTTTTTGATTGCCACCATATCCCTTGTTTTGCTCATGTCGAATCACATGTTTTATACCTAATGCTTTTGCTTTGTCAGAAGTATTGTCTTTGCTATGATCATCCACAAGGATTACATCGTCTACTATGTCAAAAGGAATTTCATTATATGTGATTTCCAAGGTTTTTTCTGCATTGTAAGCGGGCATTACAACTACTACTTTTTTTCCATTATACATGTTAAAATTTTTTATATTTCAAGTTACAAAATTAAAAATTTAAAATTAATCTTTATCTCTTTATTAGGAAATGGATAAGATTTCTTCAAATATAATGGTATCATTAGATAGTTTCGGGACTTTGGCTTGTGCGTTTAGTTTGTTTTGAGTTCGTAGCCATTTTTCAAATTGTCCATCTTTTGCGGAGGTAATTTGTAGGTTTTTCATCACAAAATCATGATTTCTTTTAGCTTTATAATCACTGTTCAAAGATTGTAATATGGAATCTAGTTTGTTTTCAAATGCGGTTAAATCATATGGCGGTACTTTAAATTCGATCAACCATTCATGATAGCCTTTTTGGTACTCATCTATCTTTGGGGCAACGGTGTAATGCGAAATTTCAAATGCTATTTCTTGATTGAGCATTTCAAGCGCTTTCTCTACATTATGAATCATTAACTCTTCTCCAAATGCGTTGATGAAGTGTTTGGTTCGTCCTATAACTCTTATTTTAAGAGGATTTTTATGAGTAATTTCCACTACATCTCCTATACGATATCGCCATAGTCCACAGGCATTTGTGAGAATGAGTTCATATTTGTCACCAATTTTTAAATCTTTTGAAAGGATAATTTGATTAGATGATATCGACAAAAATTCATAATATATGCCATAATCTGGCATTAAAGCCATATCCGAAAAATCAGGAGCAATTTGCATCGCAAAAAATCCTTCACTTGCGTTGTATGTCTGCCAATACACAACTCTATTTCTGAAAAGTAGGTCAAATTGTTTTTTATAAATAGATATATCCGTGCCTCCATAAAAGAAA
>JBIILY010000044.1:0-7155 GCA_044338225.1 Chitinophagales bacterium | reverse complement strand
TACATAAATTTTAGGATTTATGTTGTCAAAAAGTAGGATTCAAGAAACCGTAGATTTATTAGAAGATGAGATAGAAATTGATGATCTATTAGAACGATTTGTAATTCTGAATAGAATTTCAGAAGCAGAAAAGCAAATTGAAAATGGACAAGTATACACAAATGAAGAGATAGAAAATGATATTAAAGAATGGTTCAAATAATTTGGTCAAAACTCGCAAGAGAAGACATCAAATCCATAAAAGAATACATCTCAAAGGATAGTGAAGTCTATGCTAAAAACACTATTCTTAAAATTAAGAAAAAAGTAGATTTACTAATTCAAAATCCAAACTTAGGAAGAGATATACCTGAAGTAAACAATCCAATTTATAGGGAAATCATTGAAGGAAACTACCGAATCATGTTTAAAAAAGTAGGTTTTGAAATCCAAATATTAACTATTTTTCACGGTGCAAGAGCATTTCAAAAGGATTTGATAGATTAAGCTGGGTTCACTTATCTATTTCCCCGTTGCGCTAGGGATAGGAACGAGCACGGAGCGTTAGCGAAGTAAAGTGGATAGCTCCGATTCTCGGAATTTACAACCCGTTAAAGCGCCCCAAAAAAAATAATAATCATAAAAAAAGCGCTTTGAAGAATCTCCAAAGCGCTTTTTGTATTTTCAAGGAATATAAAATTATCCTTTATTTTCTGTATTTTCAGGTCTAGGCATCAATACTTTTTTGCTCAATTTCATTTTACCTGTTTTACCGTCAATTTCAAGAAGTTTTACTTGAACTTTTTCGCCTTGAGTGAAAATGCCTTCCATTGTAGGAATACGTTTCCAATCAATTTCCGAAATGTGCAACAAACCTTCTTTACCCGGCAAAATTTCTACAAAAGCACCAAAATCCATAATGTTTTTGATAGTTCCTTCGTAGATTTCACCTACTTGTGGTTTTGAAGCGATGCCTTTTACTATCTGCAACGCACGGTCGATATCATTTTTGTTGTTTGCAAAGATTTGAACTACACCACAGTCGCCCACTTCTTCAATAGTAATGGTAGTATTGGTTTCTTTTTGCAATCCTTGAATGATTTTTCCACCTGGTCCTATTACTGCGCCAATAAATTCTTTGTCTATTTTTACTTCTACAATTCTTGGTGTATGTGGTTTCAAATCAGCATTAGATACAGACATGGTTTTGTTCATTTCATTCAAGATATACTCTCTTCCTGCTCTTGCTTGAGTCAAGGCTTCAATCAATAATTCTTCGCTCAATCCATCAATTTTGATGTCCATTTGACAAGCCGTAATTCCTTTTGAAGTACCCGCTACTTTGAAGTCCATATCGCCTAAGTGGTCTTCGTCGCCTAAGATATCGCTCAATATAGCATAATTTCCTTTGTCGTCTGTTATCAATCCCATCGCTATGCCCGATACACCGCCTTTCATCGGTACACCTGCATCCATTAGCGCTAAACTTCCCGCACAAACGGTAGCCATAGAACTAGATCCATTACTTTCCAAAATATCAGAAACTACACGAATCGTATAAGGGAAATCAGCTTGTAATGCTTTTTCCAAAGAACGTTGTGCCAAATTTCCGTGTCCTACTTCTCTTCTTCCTACACCTCTGTATGGATAAGCTTCTCCTGTAGAGAATGAAGGAAAATTATAATGCAAAATGAAACGTTTGCTAGCTTGGAATACAGCGCCGTCTATGCTTTGCTCATCCATTTTGGTACCTAAGGTAATCGTAGTCAAAGACTGTGTTTCACCTCTTGTAAATACCGCAGAACCATGTGGAGAAGGCAAATAATTCACTTCGCTCCAAATATCACGTACTTCGTTCGTTTTTCTTCCATCCAAACGGATTTTGTCATCCAAAATCACTCTTCTTACGGCTTCTTTTTTAACTTTTCCGTAATATTGTTTAATCAAAAATGATTTTGCTATTTGCTCTTCGGTCAATGTTTCCAAACAATCTGCCAATATTTTGTTAAATGATTCCGAACGAACTTCTTTTGAACTTGCCGAACGTGCTACATCTTGTACTTTTGCAAAACTAAAAGTTTTGATAGCATTGTACAATTCTTCATCGCTATCCTCGTGGCAATATTCTCTTTTTGTTGTTTTACCTGCAGCTGCTTCCAATTCTTTTTGAACCGCGCAATGTTTTTTAATTGCTTTGTGAGCAAAAATGATCGCTTCAGCCATTTCTTTTTCAGAAATTTCGTTCATTTCGCCTTCCACCATCATAATATCTTTTTCGGTAGCAGCAATTATCATATCCATATCGCATACAAGCAAATCTTGTTGATTTGGATTGATTACATATTCGCCATTAATTCTACCTACACGTACTTCACTTACAGGGCCTTGGAATGGAATATCCGAAACCATAATAGCACAGCTAGCCGCCAAACAAGCCAATGTATCAGGCATTACTTTGTCGTCAGCACTCATTAAAGTTACTGTTACCATAGTGTTTGCATGATAATCCGATGGAAATAAAGGCCTAATAGCTCTATCGATCAATCGAGAAATCAAAATCTCATAATCACTAGGTCTAGCTTCTCTTTTCAAAAAACCACCCGGAAAACGTCCCGAGCTAGCAAATTTTTCTCTATAATCTACTGTTAAAGGTAAAAAATCGATATTCTCGCCTGCTTTATAGTCCGATACAACGGTTGCTATTAAGACAGTATCACCTTGTCTAATCTCCACGCTTCCGTGTGCTTGTTTTGCCAATTTTCCTGTTTCTATGAAAATCTCTTGGCCGTTGTCACCTACAATTTTTTTGTTAATCACATTCATCTTTAATATATTTATTTATTACAAAAAAAGCCGACAAATACAAGATTTATCGGCTTTTAATTTATCTTAGAATCTCAATTACTTACGTAAATTTAATTTCTTAATTAATTCTCTGTATTTGTTAATATCATTTTTCATGATATAACTAAGAATTCTTTTCCTTCTACCTACCATTTTCAATAGAGATAAGGTAGTATTTTTATCTTTTTTAGCGGTTTTTAAGTGCGCTGTCAACTGAGTGATTCTCTCTGTAAGCATTGCTACTTGTGCTTCTACGTTTCCCGTATTTGTATCACTACCACCAAATTCTGCAAATATTTCTTTTTTTCTTTCCGCAGTTAATGCCATAACTCTTTCGTTTTATTAATTAAATTGAGGTGCAAATATAGTACTTTTTTTTATTTTCAATAGTTTTTTTTTAATCTTTTGAAAAATAATCAATCGTGGCATTGAGAAATGAAAAGGCTAGACTGAATACAAAAGCTACCGAAATACTTTGAAATTTAAACGCATCTATCATCCCATCGGCTAGCAAGGCAATGATCAGATTGATGACAAATGAAAATAATCCAAGAGTAATGCATGACAAAGGCATGGAAATTAATTTCAAAATAGGTTTAAGAAAGGTATTGAGCAAAATGAGCGTAATCATAAAAACAAAGAACGGCTTCAAGGATTCAATGGATGTCAATGCGGCATTGACTTCTATATATTGACTATCTTCTTGAAAGAAAAATACAAAAATGATGAGCGATACGGTTAAAATCAAAAACTTGGTAATGAATTTCATGAGGCTTTTTTTAAATTTATAGGCAAAAATAGTCCTATAAAAATTAAAAAATACTTTTAAATTTCGAAAAAACCTTTAATTTTGCACGGTAATTTATTTTTTATCTCAAAAATGTATTCAGCATGCAACTGTCTAACAAAGTAGATAAAAGAATTTTGAAACAAGAATTATTGAATTCTACCGATTCTTTTGTCACCATCTCATTTTATCGTTACAAATTTATTGAAAATCCTCTAGCCTTGCGCGACGAACTCTACAGAGCTTGGTATGCAATGGGCGTGAAAGGTAGAATTTATCTAGCTCAAGAAGGTATCAATGCGCAGCTTTCCGTTCCCGAGAAGTATCTAGAAGTTTTTGATACGCATTTGCAAATGTTTTCTTTAACAAAAAATATTCGAAGAAATTTTGCGGTAGAACAAGGAAAGTCTTTTTTTAAATTAAAAATATTGGTTCGCGATAAAATAGTTGCGGATGGAATAGATGACCCTACATTTGACTCTTCAAATTGTGGTGTGCATCTTGGCGCAAAAGAATTTAATGAAATGATGGCGCATCCCGATGCTGTAATTATAGATTTTAGAAATCATTATGAGAGTGAAGTTGGACATTTCCAAAATGCCGTTTTGCCCGATGTAGATACTTTCCGCGAACAATTGCCCAAAGTAGCCGAAGAATTTAAAGATAATAAAGATAAGCCTATTTTGATGTATTGCACAGGAGGTATCCGATGCGAAAAAGCCAGTGCGTATATGAAGCATCAAGGGTTTAATCAAGTATTTCAGCTAGAAGGCGGTATTATCAAGTATGCAAAAGATTGCAAAGAACATGGAATTGAACCAAAGTTTATTGGGAAAAACTTTGTATTTGATGAGCGTCTAGGCGAACGAATTACCGAGGATATTATTGCTCAATGTCATCAATGTGGCAAACCAGCCGATACGCATACCAATTGTATCAATGAAGCTTGCCATTTGTTATTTATCCAATGCGATGACTGCAAAGAAGCGTTTGAAAACTGTTGCAGCTCCGAATGTGTGGATTTTATAAAATTGCCTATCGAACAGCAAAAAGAGCTTCGTAAAGGAATTGATAAAGGACGCCAAGTATTCAAAAAAGGGCGTGCCGAGCATTTGAAATTGATCGCTGGAACCCATGCTGACATTGCAGATGCACATCCTTTTGTTGAATCAAATTAATTATAGGGTATGAAATTACTATTTGTTTGTCTAGGAAATATCTGTCGTTCGCCTTTGGCGGAAGGCATTATGAAGCATAAAATAGCCGAACTAGGCCTGGACTGGGAAGTGGATAGTGCAGGTACAGGAGGCTGGCATGCAGGTGATTTGCCCGATAGCCGTTCCATTCAAGTAGCCAAAAAACATGGAGTGGATTTGACCTATCAGCGAGCGAGAAAATTGCGCAGTATTGATTATGAAGCATTTGATAGGATTTATGTGATGGATTCGATGAATTATCAAGATGTGAAAAAACTGGCGAATGAAGACGAGTATGATAAGATTGAATTGATAATGAATGAAGTAGAGCCTCATAGAAATATCAATGTACCCGATCCATACTATGGCGAAGGCGATGGATTTGAGCATGTTTTTCAAATGCTCGATCGTGCTTGTGATGCTATTATTAAAAAATATTGCAAAAAAGTATAGTATTTTTACAAATAATTGGACGAGCCTCATAATTTTTACTTATTTTTGTAGCCCAATTTAACCAAGATAAATGAGCAAAATTTCGAATATCCTTCAATGCAATTGTCCACACTGTGGCAAGGTTAGTATGTATAAAACTTCGGTTTTCAACTTTTTTAGTTTTGCAAAAATGAATGAAAAATGCTCCAATTGTGAAGCCAATTTTCATCCTGAACCTGGATATTATTTAGGTGCGATGTACATTTCCTATTTTATTTCTTCCTTTGTTTTTTTACTTACGGCACTTATTGCTATGGTTGTTTTGGAATATTCTTTAACCAATACATTCATCATGTTGGGCATATTGGCTGTATTGATTCTGCCTTATACCCTTAGAGTTAGCCGAACGATTTGGTTGGCTATTGATAATTAAAACTAAATTAAATAATAATAAATCTTTCCCCATGTTTAATCTCGTAATTTTTGGTTCACCAGGCGCTGGAAAAGGAACACAATCAGACAGAATTATTGAAAAATACAACTTAAAACATTTGTCTACGGGCGATATGTTTCGCGAGCATATAAAAAACAAAACGCCGCTAGGTCTTGAAGTACAGTCTATTTTGGACAATGGTATTCTCGTTCCAGATGATATTACGATTAGAATGCTAGAAGATGAAATGGTAAAACATACCGCTGTTAATGGATTTATCCTAGATGGGTTTCCTAGAACGATAACTCAAGCCGAAGCGTTGGATGCATTCTTTGCCAATAAAGGTGAGGCGGTAAATCTTGTAGTTCAATTGGATGTATCGGAAGAAGAAGTAAAAAATAGAATAGCGGAAAGAGCCAAAACCAGTGGCAGAGCCGATGATTCTCAAGAAAAATTAATCAAGAGAATTGATGAATATTTCCATAAAACGATTCATGTATTGCCGTATTATCAAGGTCAAAGCAAATTAAAAGTAATCAATGGAATTGGTAATATTGATACTATTTTCAATCATATTTGTGCTGAAATAGACGCAGTTATTTAGGTTTTCATATAATTTCTTCTTTTTAAATCATTTGTGTTGCTTTTTCTTTTATCGAAAAAAAAATGCGTACATTTGCGCTTTAAATTTTTAAATCAACTCAATTTACTTTATAGTAAATGAAAATGTAGTATATGGATTCAAACTTTATTGATTATGTAAAGATTTTTTGTAGGAGTGGAAAAGGTGGAGCTGGAAGTGCGCATTTTCGTAGAGAAAAATTCATCCCAAATGGTGGCCCTGATGGAGGAAATGGTGGCCGAGGCGGTCATATCGTAGTTAGAGCTAATACTCAATTGTGGACGCTACTTCACTTGAAATATAAAAAACACGTGCATGCCGATGATGGCGTCAATGGAGCAGGCGCCAATAGCAGTGGCTCAAATGGGCAGGATATAATTCTAGAAGTACCATTGGGAACGGTGATAAAAGATGCCGAAACGGGCGAAGTTTTAGTGGAAATTACCGATAAAAATCAAGAAGAAATTATATTTCAAGGCGGTAGAGGAGGATTGGGAAATACCAATTTCAAAACCGCAACCAACCAAGCACCTACTTATGCGCAGCCCGGAGAAGGTTGTTTGGAAGGCTGGGTTATATTTGAGCTAAAAGTATTGGCTGATGTGGGCTTGGTAGGCTTCCCTAATGCAGGAAAATCAACCTTGCTTTCTGTATTATCGGCCGCTAAACCCGAAATAGCCAACTATCCTTTTACTACCTTAGTGCCGCAGTTAGGTATTGTATATTACCGCGATGATCGTTCGTTTTGTATGGCGGATATTCCCGGAATTATCGAAGGAGCCTCGGAAGGGAAAGGGCTTGGACATCGATTTTTGAGACATATCGAGCGAAATTCTGTTTTGCTTTTTATGATTTCGGCTAC
>JBIILY010000043.1:0-7170 GCA_044338225.1 Chitinophagales bacterium | reverse complement strand
CTTCAATGAATACGCTATTGTGCTTCATGAGTAATTCGTCTTCGCCCTGAATACGAAGCTCATATTCTTCTCCACGCGATTTGAGGATATTATTTACTAGTTCAAAATAGCGTTTTAAGGGCGTAATATTTTCCAAATCAATATCGATATAGCGCAGCGAGGGGATAATGCCTCCAAGGTAGAAACGAACTTCTTCGTCGGTCTTGTCATGAAGTATTTTGAACAATCCAAGCAGTTCCGCCTCCATATCGGGCAAACAATTTGTTTCAAAATCACGTGGGAGCATGTTCATTTCCAAATTGAATTTGGCCAATTCGGTTGTGAGCTGCGGATGATTGACGTGTTTAAGAATAGATTGATTGATGGGCAATACATTGGCGTGCGCATCTACGATACACATTTCTTGTTCCGCCCCAATTCTGAATTTACTCTTTGAGAAGGCCTCGGAATCCATCATGCGACCCAATACAGAAATATCCTCTAATAGATGTTTTTTAAAAAGATTTACTTTTTCTGTTTGCATGGGATATATTACTTTTGAGCTTTGATTAGATTTCCCTTTTGAGTATATTCTTGAGATTTTTTCATATTCCCCAATTTTGCATAAGATGCTGCTAAATTGAAATATGGATTAGGATCGTTTGGTTTGGACTGGATTACCGCCTCCAAAAGTGGCACCGTTTTGGCTATTTGACCTGTCATTCCATATGCTACAGCCAAATCTTCATTCCACAAAGGATTGGTTTTATTCTTTTTTGTAGCAATTTCTAAAAAGGGAATTCCTTCCACTATTTTGTTCATGCCACGAGCTAAGCTTATGCCTTTTAGATAATTTGCTTCTGCATTTTGGGGGTCTTGAGCCAATACTTTTTCGGCTAAATTCAAGGATTCTACAAAATTTTGCGCATCCTTTGCCGCCATAGCCAATTCAATGGTTTTTTGCATTTCATTTCCTCCCGTTGTATTGGCAGAAATGGCCAAAGCTTCTTGTGTTTTTCCCAGTTTTATTAATATTTTTGAATAAATGTCGCTTGTCTCAGCATGATTGGGTTTGATGTCATGCGCAGCTTTGATGAATAAATATGCCGAATCCATATTGTTTTCATTGTAATAAATCACGCCAAGATTGAAATTAGCATCGAAAAATCGCATCGAACGATATTCCATAGCTTTTTTGTAATAAAATTTTGCTTTGGCGTTGTTTTTATCTCTCTTGAAATATAAATTTCCCAATAAAAGCCATGTTTGACTGTTTTCGGGATAAATTGATAAGGAATGATTGAGTATTTCTTCTCCTTTTTTATAAAAATTGTCTTTTGAAGCATTACTTTTCGTCGTATCGCCCATTTCCAAGTATGTGCCGCCAAGTGCAGTAGCTACTTTGGCGCTTTGGTTGGATGTTTTATAATCCGCTTCAAACAAGGTGAAATTGTTTTTCCAATCTTGATTTCGAGCCATGGTTTTATAGGAAAGCAAGATAAAATAAATAGCTAAAATGCCAAACGAAATGGATTTGTATTTTGAACTCAATAATTGATGCAAAAAATAGGCTATTATCAATGAAAATCCTAATGAAGAAACGAATACAAAACGTTCATTCATGATGATTCCCACTTGAAAAAATACGTTGGACACAATAGAAAAAGTAGCGATGAAAAACACGACCCCAAACCAAACAATTGACTTGGAAGTTCTATTTTTGAAAATATAAAAACACAACCCCGCAATAGCCAATATGGCCGCTAAGGCTAATGGATGACTTATGCTTTTATAAGGAATTTGATTGAAATAATAATCATGCGTAAGCGGATGCGGCACTAATAATAATTTCAAATAAAGCCAAAAAGAGTAGAGCGTAGTTCCCCATCTTTCGGTACCTTGAGCGTAAAAAAAGGGATTATTTAAAATTTCCGAAGATTCTGCGGTGACACTGGATTCGGTATAATGAAATCTAAAATACAAATAAATCAATGTGGCTAAAAATATAGCGCCATATAGTTTTGCGTATGATTTGTCCCAAAAATTATTTTTTTTATAAAACAAAATGACAGGAAAAATAGCTAGAAAAGTTATGGCATTTTCCTTGCTGAAAAGCGCGAAAAAAAGCGACAGAAATAAGTACAAGATACGCTTTGTTATTGGTTTATCTATAGAGGATATGAAACATAAAAAAGACGAAATACCAAAAAGCATCGCCAAGATTTCGTCCCTTCCTTTAATATTGGCTACTACCTCCGTGTGGATAGGGTGAATACAAAACAAAAATGCGCCAAGGAAAGGAATGCTGAAAAAAAGCTCATTTGTAGACTTGAAAGGCTTGAAATCGAATAATTTATATATGAAAATAAAAATCAAACTGCAAAGCAAGCCATATAAAATAGTATTTATTAAATGTCCAACAAATGGGTTTTGTCCAAAAAATTCCCATTCAATAGCAAAAGTAATAAATGAAAAGGGTCTGTAACGACCACCACTTATCAATTTAGCACCATGTTCTCCAAAAAATCCAACAAAAGCGTCGTGCGTAATCAAATCTTGAATCCCTCCAAAGCCTTTTTTTACAAATGAGTTTTCGTATATGGCCAATTGGTCGTCTAATGCGTATTCATGATTCCAGGTATTGGCATAAAGGATTAAGGATGTGACGAATAATAATATGCTTCCCAAGAAAAATTCTTTGGGGATTAAGCGAAATAAAAATAGATTTTCTTTTTCTAAATTCATAATAAATACAAGATTTTGAAATAAAATTAGGTTCACAAATATATTTGAAAAAATCTTAAAAAAAGTTTTTATTAGACGATTTTCATATTTTTAATTTATATTTGTGAGTTTTTAAAAAATTAAACATAATTAGTTAAAACAAAATTTGAATATAGAAAAGTTGATTTATAAAAATATAATAGACAAAATGAAATCGTTTTTAGTAATATTATTTGTTTCTTTGGGTATAGTTTCGGGCTATGCCCAGGAATATAATGAAGAAAAAACCATTGCTGAATTAGAAAAATATATGGCTAATCCCAAAGCCTACTATGATAAGATTCAAGCATTGAACAATAAAGTAAAAGAAGCTAATAAAAATAGTCTTCTAGTAGCGGAAGAATACATGACTCAGCTAAATGAAAGAGATAGTATTATAGATGTATACAAGAAGAAAATGAAAAAAGTAGGAACCGGTGCTACTATGGCTCAGAAGCCAGCGGGATCGGTTGTTAATTCTGCGAATTCCTTGCCTACAGCTACGGTAACTACCGCAGTAGCTGCCGCTCCAAAATCAGAAAGCTCTTCTGCTTTGTTGCCTGCCAATAATGCTAAATTGCCTTATAGAGTTCAGTTGTCTTCTTTTCAAAGAGAAATTCTTAAAAATTTCTTAAAAGAACCAAAATTGATGACTTTTACGAGTTTAAACAATAGAAATGTGTTTGAAATTAGTGGATTTAATAGCGCGGATGAAGCCTTTCAGTTTGCACAAGAATTGCGTATTGCTAATGTGCCCGGTGCATTTGTAACAAAATACAATAATGGCGAGAGAGAAGAAGGATATGATTATTTGGATAATAATCCCAAGGCGATTGCTAACTATAAATCGACTAGATTTAAGCCAACTGTGGGAGATAAATCCAATGTGAAATATCCTGATTCGGAACCAAATGGTTATTACGAAATTATGGGATTGCCAATTCCTAATAAAGCAGCCACACCGCCATCTAGCTCTAAAGATGCTAGTTCGATGAAACCTGCTACCATCAAAGCAAAATCTTCCGAATCGGCATCTTCGGCAGCGGGAACAGCACCCATATCTTCTGGTAAATTTGTGAATGCAAAAAGTCCTACCATTTCAAAAGCAGCACCTAGCAATATTCCAGCGAGCACAGCTCCAAAAGTAGCTAAAAAAGACAAATTAGACGAAGCATTTGAGAAAATGTTTGGCACCGTTCCACAATAATCCTATTTTTTATTTATAAATTTAACGCAAGTATCAGACTATATGAAATTTAAACGAATTCTTTTGAAATTAAGCGGCGAGGCATTAATGGGCGAAAAAAATTATGGTATCGATCCCAATAGGCTCAATCAATATGCTACAGATATTAAAGAAGCAAAAGAATTAGGAGTAGAAATAGCATTGGTTATTGGTGGCGGTAATATATTTAGAGGGGTACAAGCAGTCGATAATGGTATAGATAAAGTACAAGGCGATTATATGGGGATGTTGGCTACGATGATTAATGGAATTGCATTGCAGAGTGCTATTGAAAATCAAGGTGTGTATACTCGACTCATGAGTGCGGTACAAATGGATCAAATAGCGGAGCCTTATATTAGAAGAAGAGCGGTAAGACATTTGGAAAAAGGAAGAATTGTGATTTTTGGAGCGGGTACAGGAAATCCCTATTTTACTACGGATACTGCCGCTGCGCTTAGAGCTACAGAAATTGAAGCCGATTTGGTGATTAAAGGAACCAATGTAGATGGAATTTATACCGCAGACCCCAAAAAAGATCCCAATGCGACTAAAATTGATCAATTGACATTCAAGGAAGTATATGAAAAACGTTATTCTGTAATGGATTTAACCGCATTTACGCTTTGTGAAGAAAATAAAAAACCAATTTGGATTTTTGATATGAATATACCTGGTAATTTGAAAAAATTATTGATGGGCGAAAAAATTGGAACCATAGTAGAAAATTAATTTTTCTAACCCTTAATCAACGATTGCATAATGGCTAATCCATTGATAAACAATAATTTTTTGTACTTCATTGGAATCCTGAGCTTCCTAGCAGTACCTCAAATGCTTTGGGGACAGGATAATGCCGATGCTCAAATAGCAAAACAATATTTTGATCAACAAGAATTTGAGAAATCGGAAATTTTATACAAAAAGTTGTATTCGCAGAGTCCCGATAAATATTATAAAAATTATTATTCAAATTTGATAGCACTTCGAAAGTATAACGAAGCTAAAGAAATTGTATTGAAAAAGTCAAAGCAATCCTCTCAAAGCATTGAGTCGCACTTGGATTTGGGATATATTTATATCAAACAAAATGACAGCCTACAGGCTCAAAAAGAAATGACTCAAGCAATAGAAAAATCGGCGAAAGATGCTTCTAACATCGCTATGGTTTTTGAATTTTTGAAACCTTTGAGACAATATCATTTGATCATTAAATTATTTGAAACGGCTCAAAAAAAGCAAAATAATACACAAATTTATACGAATGAATTGATTCAGTATTATTTGCAACTTTCTGAAAGCAAAAAAGCCGCTAGTTTATTTGTAGAAGAAATAAAACGATTGAACGATCAGACTTTTTTTGTAGCGATACAAGTTATTCAGCCTTTTGTGGAAAATCGGTCGTTTCTTGTATCTTTGGAAAAGCAAGTATACACCATGCTGGGCAAAGAACCCAATAGTGTAAAATGGAATGAAATTGCTCTATGGCTTTCCTTGCAAACCAAAAATTATGAGGATGCTATGCGTATTTCAAAATCGTTGGATAAAAAAAATAATGAGAATGGAAGTAGATTGTTGGATCTGGCAGAGATGGCCAAAAGCGATAGACAATTTGATGTAGCAATAGATTGTTATGACTATGTGATTCAGAAAAAAGAGAAAGCGGCGTTGTATCACCCTGCTTTTTTAAAGAAATCGGAGACGCTCATTCAAAAAATGGAATTGGAGCCTATCAATGATACCTTAGCTGTTAAGAATATTCAAAAGGATTTTGCCGATTATTTCAACGAAAATGGATATACAGCCATTACGGGCGATTGCCAAATTCTCTATGCTGCATTTTATCTCAAACAATTCAATAAATTGGATACGGCAATTCATATTCTCAAACGACTTTTGGCTATAGGGGATATAACTAAAAATACACGTTCGATGGCAAAATTGGATTTAGGCGATTATTTAATCATGGACGGCGATATATGGGAAGCCGCTTTGATTTATGGTCAAGTGGGCGCAGATGAAAAAGATAGTCCTTTGGGCGAAATGGCGCGTTTCAAAAATGCTAAACTTTTCTATTTTAAAGGCGAATTTGAATTGGCACAAGAGCTCTTGAATATTCTCAAATCCGCCACTTCGGAATTGATAGCCAATGATGCGTTGAAAATATCTGTTTTTATACAAGATCATTTGGATGATGAAGCACAGACGGCGGCTATGAAGCACGTAGCTGATGCGGAGCTTTGTTTTCTTCAAAATCAACCTCAAAAAGCGTTTCAATTATTGGATTCGGCCAAATCAATAAAGTCTAGTGAATCATTGGTTGATGATATTTGGATGTTGGAAGCGGAGTATTTTATTTCCAAAAAGATGTTTGCACAAGCTACCCAACGTTTGGAATCTTTGGTAGCTAAATATCCTAGAGAAGTATTGACTGATAAAGCCTTGTTTCTGTTAGGAGAATTATATGAAAATAATCCATCGGACACAGAAAAAGCGAAAGAAGTATATATGAAAATTTTGCAAAATTTCAAAGATTCTGTATACACTTCCGAAGCTAGAAAACGCATCAGATGGCTACGTGGCGAAAATACAAATGAAAGTTAATTTAAGAATATATTATGAAATCCACTTTTGAGTCAATTTTAAATTATTGGGGCGGAGAACGTAAAAATCTATACGCTACTATTTTTTTGTTTTTGGTAATGTTTTTGATGGTGCCTATGCATTATCATGCAGATTTAGGACTTTTTATGCAATGGGGATTGCATGATTATCACAACGGCATTTCGCAGATTTATGTCAATTCAGGTACTGATTATATGCCTATTACGCACTATATTCTTTATCTTTTTATGGCTATGCAGTCCGATTTGGGACGATTGGAATATACCTTGCCTTTGTTTAAACTCATTTTTACAGCCATTGAATTTATATTTGCTATTTCACTACTTCATTTTTTAAAAATTAAAAAGGATTGGTTATTCTATTTTGTTTTTATAGTATTGAATCCCGCTTTTTTTTACTATTGTTATGTTTGGGGGCAGGTAGATAGTTTGTACACTTTTATGGTGGTCGTTTCTTTGTATTTGGCTTATAGAAAAAGAATTCCAGAAGCTTTTGCCATGATGACTTTTGCTATTTTGTGCAAATATCAAGCTGTCTTTTATATTCCTATTTTAGGCTTAATTTCATTGCCTCATTTT
>JBIILY010000041.1:0-7216 GCA_044338225.1 Chitinophagales bacterium | reverse complement strand
TGGGGAACCAAAATGGGTTTTACCTATAAATTTGATGGTAAAAATTATTTAGGAGCTCAAGCGATGCATACATCCAAGAATCCTGAGTTCAACCAAGTATTTGCACTTCCACGTACGACTAATATTACAACAAACCCTGCTAATCCTTTGATTACATCCGCAGAAATCAACTATAATTACAGAGGTTCTAGGTTTAAAGCCAGTGCAACATTATATATGACCGAAACGAAGAATGAATCTAATTCACTAACATTTTACACCGAAGTTTCAAATAGTTTTGGAACCCTTGTAATGAACAATATCAAAAAGAGATACAAAGGCCTTGAAGTAGCATTGGATGCTCAGTTGTTTGGCGGATTTTCTTCTACATTTGTAGCCAATTTAGGCGATTACAGTTTTATCAGTCGTCCCAAAGCTACCTTTTATTACGACAATTTGGACAAAGCTGAACCTACTGAAACGGTATATTTCCATGGAATTCATGTTGCTTCTGGTCCACAAAATGCGGGGATGATTAAGCTAAATTATAATTCAAAACAATATTGGTCTGCTTCGATTAATCTCAATTATTTTGACAAAATATATACCGAAGCGAGTGCCCAAAGAAGAACAACCGAAGCAATCGATGCTGTAGTGCCTAATTCGGATCTATATTATGCTATTGTAAAACAAGAACAACTTCCGAGTGCTTTTATACTTGATGCTTCATTTAGAAAATCAATTTATTTAAACAAATATATCAAAGGTATTAAAAAAAGAATGTATTTGGATTTGAATGTTAGCTTAAACAATATATTGGATAATCAAAATTACATACGAGCTGGAAGAGAGCAGCAGCGTTTTGATTTTGCAGAAAACGATCCGTTAAAATTCCCTAATAGATATTTTTATATGATGGGACGAAATTATGCAATTAATGTAATATTTAGAATGTAAAAAATAAAAATATAAACTCAAAAAATATGAAAAAACTCCTTTTATTAATTTCAGTATTTATTATTGGACTCATGGGTTGTGTTAAAGATGATTTTGACAATCCACAACAATATACTGACCCTAATCTTCCTGTAAATTTCACCATTAAAGAATTAAAACAATTGTTGATAAATTCTGGCGATCAGATCTATAGTATTGACAAAGATTTAATTATAGCTGGTATCATTACGGCGGATGACAAAACCCAAAATTTCTATAAAGAAATTGTAATTCAAGATTCTTCAGCGGCCATTGGCATTAAAATAGATCAAAATAGCATCTATAATGACTATCCCATAGGACGCAAAGTATATGTAAAACTAAAAGGTTTGGCTTTAGGTAATTATAAAAACTTAATTAGCCTTGGTGGATATGTAGACAGCGTATCTACTTCTGGAGTTAAGTCATTGGGAATGATTGTTTCTAATAAAATTTCATCACATTTAATCAAAGGACCAAAAAACAATGTACTTCCAATTACCGAAGTTACTATTTCTCAGCTAAATGACGATTATCAATATAAGTTGGTTAGAATAAAAAATGTAGAATTTGATTGTATCGACTTAAATAATACTTATGCCGATGCCTTAAACCAAAATGATGCGTCTAGATATTTAAATGACAATAATAGCAGTAAAATCATTTTGAGAAGTAGTGGATATGCTACTTTTGCTGGGACAAGACTTGCTGGATTAAATGGAGAAGCCACAGCTATCTATACCGTTTACAATACTGATAAACAATTAAAAATAAGAGATGTATCGGATTTAAATTTCAAAAATAATCGCAATGAAGCTTGCGTAGCGGGTCCACCAATTACTATAAAAGAATTGAGAAACATGTTTTCGGGAAGTGCCGTTACATTGGGAGCTATTGCAATTGAAGGCACTGTAATTTCTGATAAAAGTACCAATAATATTAATGGGCAAAATATTATCATACAAGATTCTACTGCTGGAATTATGGTGCGTTTTTCAGGAACACATAATTTTAAATTACATGACAAGGTACTTATTAATTTAAAAAATGGATCATTAGAAGATTTTAAAGGCCTGTTACAAGTAAATGGTGCGTCTCTTTCTGGCGCTTCATATCAAGGAAATGCTCCTATTACACCTAGAACTGCCTCAATTACAGAAATTAACGCCAATTTTGAGAATTGGGAATCTACATTGGTTAAAATAAAAGGGGTACAATTATCGGGCACACCCGCTCAATACTCTGGAAATAAAACCGTTTTGGATGCTGGTGGAAAAACCATAACTATGTACACAATGTCATCAGCTACTTTTGCAGGTGCTAATTACAAAACAGGCATGGTAGATGTTACAGGATATTTGGGACAATTCAACACTACTAATCAAATACAAATAAGAGGCGAAGCCGATGTAGAAGGTGGAACTAGCGGCGGAGGCGGCGGCAATGAAACGAAGCTAAACATTATGGATTTGAGAAATCAATTCACTGGAACAGCTGTTACAATTGGAAGCTATTTTATAGAAGGAACTGTAATTTCGGATAAATCTACAGCTAATCTCAATTCTCAAAATCTAGTAATTCAAGATGCTACAGGAGGAATTTTAGTTCGTTTTTCTGCTGCGCATAGCTTCAATCTTGGAGATGTAGTAAAAATAATCGTGACGGGTAATTCTTTGGATGAATTTAGAAAAACGCTTCAAGTAAATAATACAGCGCTTGCCAATGCAACTAAAACAGGAAATGGAAGTATAACTCCTGTGGTTTTAACCATGGCACAAATTAGAGCGAATTTTGACAATTATGAGTCCACTTTGGTTAAAATAAAAGGTATTAATATGCCTTCTGGAACATATAGCGGCAGCAAAACCATTTCGGATAATACAAGTAGCCTAACATTATTTACTTTATTTTCAGCGTCCTTCTCATCTAGTGCTATGCCTGGTGCTAGTGCCGATGTTACGGGATATTTAGCGAATTTTGATACTACAGCACAATTACAAATTAGAAACCCTGTAACAGATGTATCAAGTAGCGGCGGCGGCGGAGGGGGAACTCCAACTACAAAAACCATAATGGATATTAGAAATATGCATGCAGGAGTTAATAAAATATTTGGAGCTAGCTATGAAGTTACGGGAACCGTTATTTCGGACAAAGACTCTGGACAATGGACTTCTTTAAACATAGTAGTTCAAGATAATTCAGGAGGAATTACTATTAGATTTGCTAGTGGTACACCTACTTTTGCTAAAGGTGATGTCGTTAAAATAACTCTTGGAGCTACAGATTCTCTAACTACTTTCCAAGGTAGTCTGCAAATTAAAACAGCATTAACAAATGTTACTAAGACCGGATCAGGGACTATTACGCCAAGAGTAGCTACTATAGCGGATATCAATTCTAATTTTGCTAATTGGGAATCTACTTTGGTAACGATTCAAGGTGGTACTTTTGCTGCTGGAACATTCTCTGGGAGTAAAGATTTTACAGTAGGAGCAGATAAAATAGTTCATTTTACTCGTTCACAAGCTTCATTTGCAACTGCTAATCTTCCTTCAGGCACGGTAAATATTACAGGTGTTCTTTCATACTTCAATACAACAAAACAAATTTCAATTAGAAATAGAACGGATATACAATAATTTCTAATTCACATAATAAATAAGGCCATTGACAACAAAAGACGTTTTATATTACTTACTACTCTTTTTGTCAGTGGCTTTTTTTATTTATAAAAGTTCTATTTTTAAAAAAAATAAATATGTTTCTCCACTTGGATATATAGTTTTATTCGCTATTTCATGTTGCATTTCATTTTTGTATTCCTATGCAACAATTCATTATTTTAAAGGAGATATTTTATTATTTTTTAGAGATGCCAATAATATTTCCTGCTATTTAGAACAGGATTTTTTCAAAAATATCGAATTGCTTTTTTGGTATGGAGGCAAGATTGATCCTCCCAGAATACACGACCAAGTCATGGGAACCAACACATGGAGCATTCCTTCAGATTTTTTGATGTCTAGGATTTATGGATTTTTCATGTATATTTCTAGAGAGAATCTATATGTCATTTCACTTTTCTTTGGACTTATTAGTTTTTTATCAAAATACTTATGGATACAAATTGCAGAAAAGTATAATTTATCAAAAAAACAGACCCTTTTATTGCTTTTCATGATTATATTTTCGGGGACAGATTCATTTTTTATTCAAGGAATGCACAAAGAATCCATAACATTTTTACTTTTAAGCTATCTTTTTTATTTTCAAAAATCAGAGAAAAATTTACTATCCGTTTCACTATTTGTTTTATCCATTATACATTTAACAATACTTAGAAATTATATTGTAGCTATATTAATCATTGCTTTGGTTATTTGGGAATTAAGAAAAGCCTATATTTCAAATAAAAATAGATTTCATATATTCTTAACAACCAGTATAGTTAGCTCTATAATATTGATAATTAATATTGCTCCATTTCTCATTCAAAGAAAAGAACGATTTAATAAAAAAGCAATTGGCAATACGGCTTTGGATTTTATAGATTTCAATAATAGTTTCTTTGATAATTCTATAATTTTTATAAAATCAATTTTTCGCTTATTCTTCTATATTCCCAACTCAAATTTTTTATCTCCAATCAATCTTACATTTTTCATAAGTAATTTAATCTTCCTTTTTTGGATCATTTTCTTTATCCTAAAACGAAAAACACAACATATCAATTTTTATTTTTTCACTTTTTTACCCGCAATATTAGGACTTATTTTAATTATAACCATAGTTCCAAATTATGGATCCATAGTTAGAGATCGTTCCGTGTTTGTAATTCTAATTTATATAGGCATAGTTTTCAACACAAAACGTGTCAATGTTTTTTCTATATATTATTTTTTAAAACATTTTATCAAAAAACTATTATTTTTGCAGTATAAAAATTAAAAATTATGCAAAATGTTCGTTTTGATTTAATGAATGAAACCATTAATAGAAAAAAAATTGATGTAGATCCAATTTCAAACAAAGTTTCTGACTATTTTGGAGAAAATGTTTTTTCAGAGAAAGTTTTGGAGAAATATGTATCGTATTCTATTTTCAATAAATTGAAAAATTGTATAGAGAATCATGAAAAAATAGACCGAGAAGTTGCTGCACAAGTAGCACAAGGTATGAAACAATGGGCCATAGAAAAAGGGGTGAAATCTTACACGCATTGGTTTCAACCACTAACAGGACTTACTGCCGAAAAACACGATTCTTTTTTTATGCCCGATAACGATGGCAATGCCATTGAATATTTTGGGGCAAGTAATTTGATTCAACAAGAACCCGATGCATCTAGTTTTCCTAATGGAGGTATTCGTCAAACGTTTGAAGCCAGAGGCTACACCGCTTGGGATCCTACTTCACCTGCATTTATTATAGAAAGTAAAAATGTAAAAACGCTTTGTATTCCTACCATTTTTATTAGCTATACAGGCGAAACATTGGATTATAAAGCACCTTTATTAAAATCGGTACATGCGCTTGAAAAAGCGGTATTGCCTGTCGTGAATTTATTTGACAAAAATATCACTAAAATAGCGGCTACATTAGGCTGGGAACAAGAGTATTTCTTAATTGATGAGGCATTATATTATGCTCGTCCCGATTTAGTTCATACAGGACGTACTTTAATTGGAGCCATTCCAGCAAAAGGACAGCAATTGGAAGACCATTATTTTGGAGCTATTCCCGAAAGAGTTTTGGACTATATGGTAGATTTGGAAAAAGAATGTCATAAATTGGGCATTCCGGTTAGAACGCGTCATAATGAGGTAGCACCAAGTCAATTTGAATGTGCCCCTATGTTTGAAGAAGTGAATGTAGCGGTAGATCACAATCAATTATTGATGGATGTAATGGAGCGTGTAGCCAAGTCACACAAGCTAAAAGTGTTGTTCCATGAAAAACCATTTAAAGGCGTAAATGGAAGCGGTAAACACAATAACTGGAGTATGAGCACCAATACAGGTAAAAATTTATTATCTCCAGGCAAAACGCCAAAAAACAATTTATTATTCCTCACTACTTTTGTAAACGTAATTGCGGCAGCAGCTAATTATGCCGATTTGATTCGTGCAAGTATTGCATCGGCAAGCAATGACCATAGATTAGGAGCTAATGAAGCGCCACCAGCTATCATTTCAGTATTTATAGGTGATGCCCTCACCAAAGTATTGAAAGATATTGAGGAAAAAGTTATTGATGATAAACAGGATGAACTAGCTACAGAAGATATTAAGTTGAATATACATAATAGCATTCCTGAAATTTTATTAGACAATACGGATAGAAACAGGACTTCGCCATTTGCATTTACAGGCAATAAATTTGAAATTAGAGCAGTAGGTTCATCTGCCAATTGTGCTCAAAATATGATAGTTATCAATACCATTGTAGCCAATCAATTCAAAAAATTCAAAAAAGATGTAGATGATTTGATTAAAAATGAAGGCGAGAAAAAAGAAGCGGCTATTTTTAGAATATTGAGAAAATATATCATTGATAGCAAACATATTCTTTTTGAAGGTGATAATTACAGTGCTGAATGGGCTGAAGAAGCAGCAAAAAGAGGACTAAACAATGTAAAAACAACTCCTCATGCTTTAGATTTCTTCTTAGAGCAAAAAAACAAAGATGTTTTTATTGAAAATGGTGTTTTCTCTGATAGAGAAATTGAAGCACGTCAAGAAATTTTGAATCATAATTATTTATTGAAAGTTCAAATAGAAGGGCGTTTAATTGGAGAATTGTGTGTAAATAATGTCATTCCGGCTGCTATCAAATATCAAAATCAAATATTGGAGAATATTAAAGGCTTAAAAGATTTAGGTTTTGATAAAAATGACTATATCGCTCAACAGGAACTGGCTCAAAGTATTTCAAAACATATTTTCAATTTGAAGAAAAATGTAGACGCCATGATTGAAACACGCAAAAAATGCAATGCGATTGAAGAATCCTCTGAAAAAGCAAAAGCATATTGCGAGCAAGTATTACCGTTCTTTGAAGAAATTAGATACCATGCCGATAAATTAGAGCAGTTTGTAGACAATTCTATATGGACATTGCCAAAATACAGAGAATTGCTGTATATCAGATAATCATTTTTTTATTTTTTTTTACAATTAAAGGACAGCATAAAAATGTTGTCCTTTTTTTGATTATGAAAAAACTAATTTTCATAATCCCTATATCTTGGTTCTCTACT
>JBIILY010000040.1:0-7236 GCA_044338225.1 Chitinophagales bacterium | reverse complement strand
ATCATCATTATCGTTGCCGCTATATTCAGTGCTATCATGATAGGCGTGGCCTATAAAATCAATGGTGAAGATCAACCCAAACCGCTTTGGATGTTATTTTTTACCGAAATGTGGGAGCGTTTTTCTTTCTATGGAATGCGAGCGCTATTAATGCTTTATATGACCAAAGTTTTATTGATGGAAGATACCGAAGCCAATCTTCAATACGGTGCATACAATGCCCTTGTATATACTATGCCTTTATTGGGAGGCTGGGTTGCGGATAAAATTTTAGGCTATAGAAAAAGTATTGTTCTAGGTGGATTACTTATGGCTTTGGGGCATTTGGTTTTAGCTTTACCTTCCAATTTCACCTTTTTCATAGGCTTGGGATTTTTGATTACAGGAAATGGATTTTTCAAACCCAATATTTCATCCTTGCTAGGGACCTATTATACAGCCAATGATCCGCGCAAAGATACAGGCTATTCTATATTTTATATGGGTGTTAATATTGGTGCGTTTTTGGGAAGTTTATTATGTGGCTATCTAGGGCAAGAAGTAAGCTGGCATCTAGGATTTGGGGTGGCAGGATTTTTTATGATTTTTGGATTGATTGTTTTCTTGCTCAATAAACACATCTTGGGCGAAAAAGGATTTGAAGTAGACACAGCATGGTTACATACGGTACAATTTGGGATTAAAAAAGAATACCTTTTATACATAGGTGTATTTATATTGGTGCCTATTTCAGTATTCTTGGTAAAGTTCCATCAATTAACCACCTATTTCATGCTACCTTTATTTATAGTTTCTATTGTTTATGTTATTTATCTGAGTAGACAATTTAGCAAAGAGGAAAAAGAAAAATTGTGGGCCGCTGCTATTATGATTGTATTAACGGTAATGTTTTGGGGATTTTATGAACAATCAGGCGGGAGCTTAAATCTCATGGCGGATAGAAATGTAGATTTTACGGTAGGAAGCTCAAAATTAGGTTCTGCTATGGTCAATAATTCGTTAAATCCATTCTATATCGTATTCCTTACACCAATTTTAGGCGCATTTTATAATTATTTAAATAAGAAAAATAAAGCGATTTCGATTCCACAAAAATTTGCGCTTTCCTTTATTTTAGTTGGAGCGGGATATTTTATGTTTTACCTGGGTGGCATGGCAGGCAAAGCCAGTGGTATGATGCCTTTTATATATTTCATGATGGCTTATTTCATTATTACGTTGGGCGAATTATTTATTTCGCCTATAGGATTGGCTATGATTACAAAATTAAGTCCTATGAAGATGTTTGGTTTTATGATGGGGGTTTTCTTTCTAGCATCTGCATTAGGGCATAAATTAGCAGGATGGATTGGAACTATGATGGCTATTCCCGAAAAAAATGCCAATGGAATGGATTTTACCCCTGTAGAATCATTGCCTATATACATGAATGGATGTTATAATATTGCTATAATTTCATTAGCTATGGGTGTTTTTATTTTTATCATTTCGCGTTTCATCCAAAAATGGATGCACGGCGTTAAATAATTTTTAAATTTATGATACCATTAAAAGACCTCAGCACCAAAGCACCCGATTCATTAGATAAAAATGAATCTAAAGCGCGTATAGAAGTAATAAAATCCGAACTTTTGGAGCTTCAAAACCTATTAATTGCCAACTCCAACAAAAGCATCTTGGTCATTCTTCAAGGGATGGACGCCAGTGGCAAGGATGGCATTATTAGAGATGTTTTTACAGGCCTTAATCCTACCAATTGTAGTATTAGTAGCTTCAAAAAACCTACTGAACTCGAAATGAAACATGATTTTCTGTGGCGTATTCATCAAGTAGCACCCGCAAAAGGCGAAATCAAAGTTTTTAATCGTTCGCATTATGAAGATGTCATTATTCAAAAAGTTCATCGATGGGTAGATGAATCCGTTATAGAACAGCGCTATAAACAAATCAATAATTTTGAAACATTATTGGAAGAGAATGGCACAAAAATAATCAAGTGCTACCTCCATGTAAGCCCCGAAAAGCAACTTGAAAGACTGACCGAACGTAAGGAAAACCTCGAAGAACACTACAAGCACAATGATAATGACTGGGTAGAAAGAACTTTTTGGGATAGCTACATGGAAGCCTATGAAATGGCTTTTCAAAAATGTAATACCATACCATGGAACATCGTGCCTGCAGATAACGGATGGTACAAAAGCCTAGTAATTGCAGAGCTTTTGCTCAAATCATTAAAAGATATGAACATGCAATACCCAAATTTATAAAAAAAAATTTTGATTAAATCCTAAAATCATTATCTTTGTGTCAATAAATTTTAAACTAAAACTTTAAATAAAATGAAAAAAATTTACTTAATTGCACTTAGCTTGTTATTTACCTTTAATATACAAGCACAATATTATACAGTGATAGATTCATTCCCATTCAAATCGAATGACCCAGATTTTGTTATTTCAAATTTATCAGGAGGAGCTTCTACAAAAGTATTCTCTTATATGGCTGAACAACAACTATTTGGACAAGGAAGTACGACTAATCAATGGTGTTGGGTACAAGCCGACACTAACAGAACTACACCAAAAATAGCAAATACTTCAGTTATGCTAAATAGACCTTATAATTTCTCTACAATGTCTAGTGTTTTTATAAAAAGTTCATCCAATTTTGTAGTTCAAACTTCGCTTTCATCTATTGCTAAATTTTTTGTTGAATTGAGTTTTGACAATAAAACGACATGGGTAGTAGCAGATAGTTTTACCGATTCTAAATCAAATTTTACTTCTGATTTATCTTCTACATTAAATGCCGCTTCAAATAAATCAAGTGTATATATTAGATTTAGATTCCAAGGAGATAAATCTTCATATGTACTTATTGATAATTTTGTTGTTTTTAGATTTAATAAAAAAAGAGATGCTAATATGATTTTAAGTACATTCGACGAACAATACAGAGGAGTTGGTTCTGATGCAACCATGTTAGGTGCTATTCAAAATAGAGGTTCTGATAAAATTACTTCTTATGAAGTAACATATATGGTAGATGGAAATCCTACTAAAACTGAAACTTTTAGCAACTTAAATATTAATGGTTTAGGAACACATATTTTTACCATTACTGAAAAAGTTAAAAAGAATGTAGCTGGAAAATATCTTGCTGATTTTAAAATCACAAAAGTAAATGGAATAGCATCTGATGAAGATACAACTAATAATTCATTTCTAGATGCAAGTGTTATATATATGTCTAAAGTACCTGCAAAGAATGTATTATTTGAGGAATTTACAACTGCAGCTTGCCAATGGTGTCCTGAAGGACATTTTGTAGCAAAAGGAATTGAAACAAAATTCCCTGAGTTAAATGCCGTAAATATTCACGCTGGATTTGGTACAGATCAAATGACAACACCACAAGCTAATGCATTGGCAGCTAAATTTGCTCAAGGTGCTCCTACTGCTATGATTGATAGACAATTAATTGGTGGTGCTTACGCTATTTCAAGAGGTGATTGGGAAGATGAAATTACAACTGCATTTACGAGAACTTCACCAGTAGGAATTAAAGCAACTAATACGTATGACCCAGCTGCTAAAAGACTAAAAGTAGATGTGGAAGTAGGTGTTTATGGTTATTTCAGCGGTAGTTTAAGAGCAAATTGCTATATAGTTAACAAAGTTATGTCTGGAACTGGAACTGGATGGGATCAATCAAATGCTTCTAACGCAAATTCAGCATCAGCATTTTATCAAAAAGGAAATCCAATTTTAAATTACAAGCATGAGAAAGTAGAACGTCAACTTTTAGCGGGCACTTGGGGAAGTACTTGGAAACTTGCTTCAGTTATTGATTCAAATAAGAAATTTAATTTCTCATTTAATGATATTACGACTAATATAGATACAGCTAATTCATACTTAGTAGTTTTCGTAAGTGATAGTGGAGCAATGGGAACGAATACCTATCAAGTTTATAATTCTTTAAAATTAGGCTTAAATTCTACAAAAGAGCATTCAATTACAAATTTTAATGGCACAAATAGTATAATTACAAATTCTGATATGCTTGAAAATGCTAGAATCTTCCCTAATCCAGTAACTGATAATTTTAAATTAGCTTTCAACACATCTAAAATAGATAAAATCAGTATTACTATCACCAATTCTGTAGGTGCAGTAATTAAAACTACAGAAGAATATACTAGAAATGGACAAAATATAATTTCATTTGATAATCTATCTTTAAGTGGAGGAATGTACTTTGTAAATATTTCTAATAATAATGGACTTAGCAAAAACATGAAATTCATCGTTAAGTAAAATACACAAAAACAATTTTAAAACTGAGTAACTTAAATTGCTCAGTTTTTTTTTAAATATAATAAATAAAAAATCATGAAATTTAAATTCACTCTATTACTTTCAATTTTATCTGGCTTTGTAGCCTTTTCACAAACATCATATTCATCAGACACAGTAGCTGTTACAGCTACAGAGTGTAATTCAAATGAATACAAAGCAGAAATTCAGATGACGAATAACAGCTCTACTCAAGTTACTTACAATTGGGCTGGAGACACCATTACTAACAATATTAAATGGGCATCAAGACCTGGCTTTTGTGATAAAGATGGATGTAAAACTTTACCTAATTCTGGATCAATTAATTTAGCTGCTGCTGAAAAATTCAAAGTTTACACTCTATTTTCAATAGTTGATGACAATCTTAAAAAAGTTAATGGATATGCAAAAACTAAAATTACAGTATCTGAAATTGGGAAACCTGATAAAGTTTTGTTTTTTGAATTTAAACAACTAAAATGTACAAGTAGTAGTATAAATGAAAAAGAAAATAATTCATTTATTAATTTTTCAAATAGTACATTATCCGTATCAAATGATCTAGTAAATAAAAGAATAGTTTTATCTAATATTAGTGGATTGACATTATTTGATGGATTTATTACTTCAAATAATCAAAAAATATCTACTCTTTCAAAAGGAGTATATATTGCAAATGTAATATCTAATGGAGAAATCATAAACACTCGTAAATTTATCGTAGAGTAATTCTACTTTAAATTTCAAATCAATACATAGCCTCGTCATATTGACGAGGCTTTTTTTATGCCCATACTATTGACTAGGTTATTACGAAGTAATAAGAGAGGGTTTAATCCAGCACGTGCGGGATTATGCGATTTATCATTTCTAATCATTAATTTTGGTTAAATAAGATCATCTCGAATTCAATAAAGAATCTAATGATCGGAGCGTTTATTAAATTAACAGACCACTTTGCATAACTAAAAAAGGCATCCAATACTGGATGCCTTTTTTACTATCATTAGAAATTATACTCTTATTTGTAACTTCTTTGTGCTATTTTGATTACTTTATAATCAAGTTCTTCTTTGTGCAAAGTTGGATCTGCATCTACACCATTGAACTGCCAAGCGGCTACATATTTGAAGTTTTCGTCATCTCTCAATGCCTCACCTTCTTCTGTTTGATATTCTTCTCGGAAGTGACCTCCACAGCTCTCATTTCTATTCAAGGCATCTTTACACATCAATTCACCCAATTCGATAAAATCTGCTATACGCATGGCTTTTTCTAGCTCTGGATTCAAGGTATTGGCTTCACCCATTACTCTTACATTTGCCCAAAAATCTTTTCGTAATTCTTGAACATCCGCAATGGCTTTTTTCAATCCTGCTTCATTTCTAGCCATACCACACTCATTCCAGATAATTTTTCCAAGTTTTTTATGGAAATAATCTGGAGATTTGGTTCCGTTATTAGCAAGTAGCTTCGTAATCGTTTCCTGAACATGTGCTTCTGCATCTGCAAAAGCTGGCAAATCCGTAGAAATTTTACCCGTTCTAATTTCATCCGCTAAATATTCACCTATGGTATAAGGAATTACAAAATAACCATCAGCCAATCCTTGCATCAAAGCAGATGCACCCAATCTATTAGCTCCATGATCGCTAAAATTAGCTTCTCCTAATGCATAACAACCCGGAATTGTAGTCATCAAATTATAATCTACCCAAAGACCTCCCATAGTATAATGCACCGCAGGATATATCATCATAGGAGTTTCATACGGATTTTCATCTACGATTTTCTCGTACATTTGGAATAGGTTTCCGTACTTTTCTTCTACTACCGCTTTACCCAATTGCTTGATTTGTTCATCCGAAGCATTCTCAATATTTTTTAATTTGGCTTGTGTCTTTCCATAACGAACTATTGCAGAAGAATAATCCAAATAAACAGCTTCTCCTGTTTTATTTACGCCATATCCAGCATCACATCTTTCTTTTGAAGCTCTCGAAGCTACATCTCTTGGCACTAAGTTTCCAAAAGCAGGATATCTTCTCTCCAAATAATAATCTCTATTTTCTTCCGCTATTTGAGTAGGTTTCAAACGTCCTTCTCTAATCGCTTTCGCATCTTCAAGATTTTTTGGAACCCATATTCTACCGTCATTTCTCAATGATTCGGACATCAAAGTCAATTTTGATTGATGATCGCCCGAAACAGGAATACAAGTTGGGTGAATTTGAGTATAACATGGATTGGCAAAATAAGCACCTTTTTTATGCGCTTTCCAAGCAGCCGTTACGTTACTTCCCATAGCATTGGTAGAAAGGAAAAATACGTTTCCATATCCACCTGTACAAAGCAAAACCGCATGAGCAGCATGTCTTTCCAATTCTCCCGTAACCAAATTACGAGCTATAATACCTCTCGCTTTGCCATCTACTACTACTACATCCATCATTTCATGACGGTTGTACATTTCTACCGTTCCTTTGGCTATTTGTCTAGAAAGGGCTGAATAGGCACCTAAAAGCAACTGCTGACCTGTTTGACCTGCAGCATAAAACGTTCTTTGAACTTGAGTTCCTCCAAAAGAACGATTATCCAACAATCCACCGTATTCTCTAGCAAAAGGTACTCCTTGAGCTACACACTGGTCGATAATATTAGCTGATACTTCCGCTAAACGATGTACGTTTGCCTCACGCGCTCTATAATCACCCCCTTTAATAGTATCATAAAACAAACGATACGTGCTATCACCATCATTCTGATAATTTTTAGCCGCATTGATACCTCCTTGAGCCGCAATAGAATGCGCTCTACGAGGGCTATCTTGAAAACAAAATGTTTTTACATTGTATCCCATTTCGGCAAGAGAAGCCGAAGCGGATGCACCCGC
>JBIILY010000039.1:0-7240 GCA_044338225.1 Chitinophagales bacterium | reverse complement strand
GGATGTCAATATCACAGGTGTTTTCTTGTGTAGTCAGGTGTTTGGACAGGCTATGAAAGCTCAGAAAAGTGGTAGTATTGTCAATGTAGCCTCTACGTATGGCATGGTTGGCCCCGATCAAAGTATCTATAAGGATAGAAATGGCAACCAAACATTTTATAAATCTGCGGCATATCCCATTACTAAAGGTGCGGTTATTAATTTTACAAGATTTTTGGCTGCTTATTGGGGCAAAGATGGGGTTCGTGTCAATACATTGTCTCCAGGCGGAGTAGAAAATAGTCAAGATGATTATTTTGTAATGAATTATAGTGCCAAAACACCTTTGAATAGAATGGCAAAACCTACAGACTATAAAGGAGCTATTGTATTCTTAGCCAGCGATGCCAGCTCATATATGACCGGTTCTAATTTAGTGGTAGATGGTGGCTGGACTGCAATTTAAAATCAAAAGAAATGAAAGATAGAGCAAAAAAAATTAAATGGCTTTTTACCGATGTAGATGGCGTATTGACAGATTGTGGGGTTTATTATTCTGAAAATGGCGAAGAACTTAAACGCTTTTCGCTTAGAGATGGTATGGGTGCTGAACGATTGCGAAAATTTACGAATATTCAAATAGCGATTATGACGGGTGAAAATTCGGGACCCGTATCTCGAAGAGCTGAAAAGCTGAAAATAGAAAAAGTGTTTTTGGGCGTGAAGGATAAACTTTCGGTAATGAAGCAATTTCTTCTTGAGAATAATTTAACATTTGACGAAATAGCTTATATTGGCGATGATATGAATGATTTGGAGGTGATACAACATGCAGGCGTTTCGGCTTGCCCAGCCGATGCGGTAAATGAAATAAAGGCAAATGTAGATTATATTGCCGAAAATAATGGAGGATATGGTGCTTTTAGAGATTTTTGCGAGTATATTATTTTAGAGTTAAGTAAAGATTAAAAAATCCTATTTTTATATTAATTTCTTCATGTAATATTTAAGTAGGCTTAAATTTCAATAATATAAAACAGCATATTTTTGCAGCATATTTTATATGAATATGCAACAAATTGTTTTATGGATTGTTTTTTTATTTTCTGTTGAAGCTATTGCTCAAGAAAAAATAAAGATTTTGAGTTGGAATGTAAAAATGTTACCCAAAGTTTGTCATTCTTTTTCAAAAAATGATAAAATTTGGCAAGAAATAAGATTAGATCAAATTATTGATTTTCTCAAAACGTCAACATCGGATATTATTCAACTTCAAGAGGTTTTTGACAAACAAGCGGTATCAAGAATTAAAGCAGAATTGAAAGAAAAATTTCCATACATTATTCTCCCAGAAAGTCAGTTTTTGAAATTTTCTAATGGACTCATGATTCTTTCAAAAATTTCCATAAAAAAAGAAAAAACGATTTTTTTTCAAAATCATAAATTGCATGACGCTTTGGTTTCAAAAGGAGCGACACTATGTTCTTTTGAAAATAATTTTCAAAAAATGTATATGGTAAATACACATTTACAATCAGATTATAAATTAGCCACGTCTGAATTATTAAGAGGACAGCAATTGAACCAAATCGTAGAAGAGATAATTAACCCTATTTTGAGCGAAGAAGCACCCATTTTGCTTGCTGGAGATTATAATTTTGATTTTCATTCTAATGAATATAATGGATTTGTTTCAAAGACTGGCGTAAAAGAGACTTTTTTCAAGGATAGAAGCATACAGTATACGTTTGATAATAAGAATTATTGGAATAAAGATGCCAAACCCGAACAATTGGATCATGTTTTTGTATTAGATAGGAATAATGTGCTGGATTGTTCAAAATTATCCTTAATAGCGCCTAAAATGAATGAATTAGTGGATTATTCAGACCACTATGGATTGGAGATATGCCTTACTTTTTCAAACAAATTTTTTGTTTTGGAGAAATAAGAACTAAAAATGTGATTTATTTGTTTAACTTTGTATCAAAATATTTAAGAATGCAGGAAATTATTTTATCAAATGGCAAGAAAATAGGGGGAGACAATCCTTGTTTTATTATTGCAGAAATAGGGTTGAATCATAATGGAGATATTAATATTGCCAAAGAATTAATCATAAAAGCCAAAGAAGCAGGATGCGATGCGGTTAAATTTCAAAAACGTACTCCAGAAGTTTGTACGCCAAGAGATCAATGGGATATAGAGCGAGAAACGCCTTGGGGGCGCATGAAATATATCGATTATAGATATAAAGTAGAATTTGGCGATGCAGAATATAAAGCCATTGACGATTTGTGTAGAGAAATAGGTATGGTGTGGTTTGCTAGCTGCTGGGATGAGGAGTCTGTAGATTTTCTTGAAAAATTTCAACCAATGATGTACAAAGCGGCTTCGGCTTCTTTGACCGATATTGGATTGTTGAAAAAGAAAAAAGATACGGGAAAGCCTTTGATTATCTCTTCTGGAATGAGTACCATGGATGAAATTCATGCAGCAGTAAATGCAATAGGATTGGACAATTTATTAATAGCACATGCTACGTCTACCTATCCATGTAAGCCCGAAGAGTTAAATTTAAATATGATTTATACATTGGGGAAATTATTCCCAGGTAATATTATTGGATATTCGGGACACGAGACAGGATTGAGCACTACGATTGCTACTATTCCTATGGGAGCTAAATTTATTGAAAGACACTTTACCTTGGATCGTTCTATGTGGGGAAGTGATCAGGCTGCATCAGTAGAGCCAGGAGGTATGGCAAAATTAGTTAGAGACGTTAGAGATGTAGAAGCAGCACTTGGCGATGGTGTCAAAAAAGTGTATGAAAGTGAGATGGGACCAAGAGCTAAACTGAGAAGAGTCAAGTAGTTTATCTCAACTTATATAATAACAATAAAGACTTTTGGAATTCCAAAAGTCTTTTTTTATGTGGTAAGTATTCTTATATTATTTTTCTAAATAGGATTGTAATCAGATCCTTCTATTTTAATTACTTTTAATCTTACAAAATCTTTTGTAGTCAATATCCCTACAATTTTGCCTTCCAATACAACTGGCAACGCTTGGAAATTGCTTTTAGCCAATATTTTTTTAGCCTCTTCAAGTGTAGCTTCTGGAGAAATAGTAACTGGGTTTGGAGTCATTACTGATTTTAAAGATGTTTCAGCGTCTAATTTTCTAAAATCAGTGTTCATGTTGTTGGCTACCGTCCACTGCATGATTTTTTTTAAAACGTCTTTTACACTGATAATTCCTACCACAATTCCATTTTCCAAAACGGGAATATGATGAAAATTCTTTTCTGCAAAAACTGTTGCCACTTGCGAAATTTTATTGCTAGTATCTGCCGCAATAATATCTTTTGTCATGGCTTGATGTACCTTTAGGTCATAAAATTCGTTAAACATATATTTATAATTTATAAGTGAGTAGAGCTTGTTCTATTAAAAACGAATATTTTTTAATAAAATTGCATCTTGTAATTTTGTGCAAAATTAATTAAAAATTTTTACAATTGCAACTACAAATGGCATTACAAATAAAAATGCATCAAAACGATCCAAAAAACCACCATGACCGGGCAAAATACTACCGCTATCTTTGATGTTTAAACTTCTCTTTAGTAGACTTTCTACTAGATCTCCCATGGTAGCAAATAGAAAAATTACGAGTGCTATTAAATACCAAGTTAGTGGTTTAATAAATTGTAAGCTGCTGAAAAGTTCTAACTGAGATAAATAATGAATATTGATATAGGCCAAAAGAAAACAAAACAATCCACCACCAATAAAACCTTCAATAGATTTATTGGGAGATACGTGTGGCAATAATTTTTTACGGCCTATCAAACTTCCAACGATATATGCGCCACTATCATTTGCCCAAATAATAAACATAATAGCTAATACAATTGCCCCTGTAAATTGCCCATTTGTAAATCCTACAAAATGAATCAAGCATAGTGGAAGTGCTACATAATACAATGCCATAATATTGAGTCCAATATTCCTAAATGGTCTTGCGGATTTTAAGAATAATTCAATATTGAAGAAAATTGCTATAAAGATAGGTGCAAGAAATAAATATTTGCTATCTATCTGATTTTGAGCTACATAAAAGCTTAAAACAAAAAAAAGTAAAGCCATAGGAATCATAATATTTCTATACAGCCCCGAATGGTCTTTGTCTTTTCGATACATGGGGCTTGAAATTTTGAAAAATTCCAACAGACTTCCCAGTAATACGATACCCGTAATTGCTAAATAGCTCCAAGAGTTGAAAATGAGTCCTACAATGACCACAGCACCAAATACAATTGCCGTTAGGCTTCGGGTGATGAAATTATTCATGAGTTGCTTTTATTTTTAACGAATATAATTTATAAAATGTAAATGAACTACAAATGATAGAAATTAAAACAATCCAGATAGGAAATGATTCAGAATTGTCTATGTCAAATGAGATTACATTAATTTTATGCAAATAATACAAAACTACCTGACTGCTATTATAGAAAATATGTATAAATATAGTAACCCAAAGGTTTTGTGAACGATAAAATATAATTCCAAATAATATGCCTATAAATGCAATTGGGATAAACTGATAAAAATTTTGATGAAATACCCCAAAGGTAATGCCAGTAATCAAAATAGCAATGCGATGATTTTTTAATTTGTCAAATAAAATCGTTTGAATTGCGCCTCTAAAAAATAGCTCTTCGAAAAATCCAGCAAAAACACCCATTGTAACTATAGCTAATATAAAATCAGCAGAACTATTAATATTCAAAAATTGCGTAAGAAGACTCTCATTGGCTAATTTTTGTGCATCGGCCATTTCTCTAATTTGTGCTGGCCATGGAAATTTAATAATTAATTGTTCTAAAAAAGACATCAATGGGAAGATAGAAATCGCAAATCCCATACCCCAAATAAATGTGAATATGCTTGGAAACGAATCAATTTTATAGGTTTTGTAAAAATTAAATTGTTTGTAAATGGCATAGAATAATGGCGGTAATCCAAAAAGACTTAGCTGTTGTATAATTTGAATACGAAACAATTCTTCTTCTAATAATTTATTGAGAGCTAGTTGTAAACTTGCTGCATCCGATGCTCCGCCACTTTTCATTACGATGAAAATACTCAATAAAATAAACATAAAAAAGAGCCCCAATACAAAGCTGGATATAAATGATATCAGGGAATGTGACTTATTTTGGGAATGCTCCATGCTGTTTTAAAATAATTTATTTAATTTTGCAAATCTATGATAAAAATTGGAAATGAAGAGATTGGAGTTTTTCCACTATTATTAGCGCCCATGGAAGACGTGAGCGACCCGCCTTTTCGTGCCTTGTGCAAAGAGTTTGGTGCCGATCTCATGTATACCGAATTTATTTCTACCGATGGACTGGTTCGCAATGCCGAAAAAAGTGTTCAAAAACTGGATATTTACGATTATGAGCGCCCAATTGGTATTCAAATTTTTGGAAGTGATTTTGAGGCGATGAAATATTCTGCTATTATAGTAGAAAGACATAAGCCTACCTTATTGGATATCAATTATGGTTGTCCTGTAAAAAAAGTGGTGTCAAGAGAAGCTGGAGCGGGAATTTTGAAAAATATCCCCAAAATGATTGCATTGACGAAAGCCGTTATTGAATCTACTTCGCTTCCGGTTACGGTTAAAACAAGATTGGGCTGGGATTCTGATACTATTAATATAGTGGAAGTTGCTGAAAGGCTGCAAGATATAGGTGTCCAAGCCTTGTCTATTCATGCGAGAACAAGAACGCAAATGTACAAAGGACACAGCGACTGGAGTTGGATTTCAAAAGTAAAAAATAACCCTAGAATTCATATTCCTGTTTTTGGAAATGGAGACATAGATAGTGCTGAAAAAGCGTATGAGTATAAAAATACGTATGATGTAGACGGCATCATGATCGGACGTGCGGCAATTGGTTATCCATGGATTTTTAGGGAAATAAAACACTATTTTGCTACAGGAGAATTGATGGCGCCTCCAACCGTGGAAGAGCGTGTATATGCAGCTCAAACCCATCTAAAACATTCCATTACATGGAAGGGAAATAATCTAGGAATATTGGAAATGAGAAGACATTATGCTTCTTATTTTAAGGGATTGCCCGATATAAAAGAATTTAGAGCCCGATTAACGAATACCATGATTTTTGAAGAATTGGATGGAATCTTAAATGAAATTCAAGTTAAATATGCTGGATTTGATTTTCAAAAACCCTTGGAAATGAAATAATTTTTATTCAAAACAACAATTTTATATATTTTTGTCAAAATTTTATTATATGAAACATAAACTTATTGCGTTTTTCATTTTATTTATTTCTTTCAATGCATTCTCCCAGGATTATAAAGTAACATGGAGCGAAGAAGTGAAAGGGGATAAATTACCCCAATTTGCAGCTACTAATTCCAAAGGTGAAATTATTTCTATAGGTGTAAAAAAGTTGAGAAAAGGTATCAAGAAATTAAAAGTTAAAAAATATGATAAAAATTTAAAATTACTTAAAACAGTAGAGCAAAAAGATTGGGAAAGTAATAGCTGGAAAGCAAAAGATTATGTATTGGATGGGATGATAAGTGTTGGAGATAAAATTTATTGTATTTTATATAAAAAAGAGAAAAAACAATATCTTGTTTATAAAAATGAGTTGACTAATGATTTAAGAGCTTCTGATAAAATCGAACAAATAGGTATTTTTAAGCATACAGCTGCAAAAATAGATGCTTTGGCACTTGCATTTGGAACAATTATGCTAACACCTTCTAATAACAATGCAATTCGTTACAATTGGTCAAATGATAAAAGTAAATTTATACTTTATAATTATTTTGATCAGGATAAGCAAAAACATATTAGTATAAGTTGTTTTGATAAAAATTTCGATAAAATTTGGTCTAAAGATGTTAATTTGAAACTAAATGATAGAGAAATTGACGTAAATAATACTGTAATATCTAATCAAGGTAATGTATATATAAATTATGAAAAAACAACCAAAAAAGGTATCTTTGGAGGTACTGTAGATTATGAAAACAATATTCTTCAAATTTCAAATAATGGAGAGAATATAAAAAATATTGATCTAGATTTTTCACCAACCGTTCATCCTTACAAAGTTTATATTGACAATAATGAATTTACAGAAACATTAAATGTAATGGGTCTATATAGCAATAAGAAAAGTAGAAATAAAATAAATGGT
>JBIILY010000232.1:0-3165 GCA_044338225.1 Chitinophagales bacterium | reverse complement strand
TTATTTAGAAAAAAATGAAGAAATTCATTTAGGTATAATGTTGTCTAAATTAAATAAAAAAATATTAAAGGTTTATATATCTAAAAAAGAAGATGAAGTAAATAATTTGGAAATTCGTAACTATAAAATGTTTTCAAATGTTGTTTATTGTAAAGTTTTTTTTAAAAACTATAGTTTAAAAGAACTTTCTAAGCAAAAATTATACTTATGTATAGAATATCTAAATTGTAAGGGAGAAAAAATACAAGAAGGAATATTGTTGGGTGTTTAATCCCCAAACTGGCGCAAGCTTGAATGAGGCACGAATGAAGCTTGTGCCTTTTATAAAAAAGGATACGATTTTTTGCGGCAAGGATGGAAAGGGTACGACCGTAGGGAGTAGTCTTGTCAAATTTTATTTGACGAGACCGGAGCGAAGCGAAGCCCTGCACAGCCTGGTGTCGTCTTAGAGGCACGACGTTATCTTTTGGTGGGTAATGTAATCTTTACTGCCTCTATGGCGAGAGCCGCCCTAAGAGCAATTTATTTTTACATTTTATGAGGATTTCGTTTCCATTCCACAAGTCCTCTAAAAGCTAAAATCAAGAAAATAACGTACTGGCACGCCGTAATGGCGTATCCTTTTTCGAGAAACATAGGAATGGCGATGGTGTTGCCAAGTATCCAAAAGTGCCAATTGAGGATGGATTTTCGGGCCATCAGATACATGGCTATGAGAAAGGTGGCCGTGGTGATGCTGTCTATATAATTGATCCACGTAAGTTTTTTGAGTAGAGAGAACCCTAGGATGTGTGAATTGAATGCATAATGACCTATATATATGCTCAATACCAAAAGGGTAGAGATGGTAAAAAGTGATATAAGCGTAATAATCGTCTTTTGATCAAGGGATTTTTGAAAAATTTGAGTAGCGTTGGTGTTATTTTTCCATAAAACCCAGCCATAAATACTCATGATGGTATAGTATAAATTGATGAGCATATCGCCAAAAAGTTGCCACTGAAAAAGCAAAATAGTATAAATAAAGGTACTAATGATGCCAATAGGGTATACCAAAATATTTTTTTTTGTAGCGAAATAGACACTTAATATTCCCAATATAGCCGCCAGCGATTCCATAAAGATTTGAAAAACAGAATAGGAGGCGTAAGGAGCTAAAAGGTACTGTATCATGGGATTGGGTAGATTTAATGTTTGCAAATGTAGTTTAAATTATACGCAACCGTACATTTTTTTCAAGCTTTGTGGATAATAGGGCTTGTATTATTTTGAAAATTAATTAATGAAAAGTAAAAAAAAAGTATTGACTTAAAAAAAATAGATTACTTTTGCACCACTTTTTCACTAAATATAATGAAACAAGTATCCGTTTTGAGGTGAGCAGTTGCCTAGGATTTTGTTATTTGACCAGCGATAAGAAAAGATGTTTTAAACATTTTCTTATTTTTTTCTTGCTGATTAAAAAATAATCCCTACCTTTGCACCCTCAAATTTTTAAGATAAACGTACAAAAAGTATAATAATTCATTGAATATGAACCAAAGAATACGAATAAAATTAAAGAGTTATGACCACGTGTTGGTTGATAATTCGGCAGAAAAGATAGTAAAATCGGTAAAGGCTACAGGAGCTGTAGTGTCTGGACCTATTCCATTACCTACACACAAGAATATCTTTACGGTATTGCGTTCACCGCACGTAAACTCAAACTCTAAAGAACAATTTCAATTGTGTACATACAAGAGATTGATGGATATCTATTCTAGTTCTTCAAAAACGGTAGATGCGTTGATGAAATTAGAATTACCTAGTGGAGTAGATGTAGAGATCAAAATCTAATCGATACAAAATATAAGAATTAAATAAAAGACGATAAGCAAGACCAAACTTGTCGATGTCGAAAAAATTAAAATAAAAAAAATGAAAGGAATTATTGGAAAAAAGCTAGGAATGACTAGCTACTTTGACGAAAAAGGAAATAGTATAGCATGTACTATTATCGAAGCAGGACCTTGTGTAGTCACACAGGTTAAGACAGAAGAAACAGATGGTTATTCTGCATTACAAATTGCATTTGACGAGAAAAAAGAAAAAAATACTAGCAATGGTATGAAAGGTCATTTTGCAAAAGCAAATACATCTCCAAAAAAACACATTATAGAAATTAAAGGATTTGATGGAAAAGCTACAGGCGACATCATCTCTGCTATTGACTTTGTAGAAGGTGAGAAAGTTGAGTTGTATGGTACCTCGAAAGGAAAAGGATTTCAAGGTGTAGTAAAGAGACATGGATTTAGTGGTGTAGGTATGGGTTCTCACGGACAACATGACAGACAAAGAGCGCCAGGATCTATTGGAGCATCTTCATATCCAAGTAGAGTATTCAAAGGTATGAGAATGGCCGGAAGAATGGGTGGCGATAGAGTAAAATTGAAAGGTATAGCTATATTGAAAATTTTCGCAGATAAAAACATTTTGTTAGTAAAAGGAACGGTTCCAGGAGCTAATAATTCATATATAGTGCTACAAAGTAATTAAATATAGAAGATAAAAAGTAAGGTAATGAAATTAGATATAGTAAATATAGAAGGAAAAGCTACTGGCAAGTCAATTGAATTGGAAGATTCAGTATTTGCAATAGAGCCCAATCAACATGTTTTGTATTTGGCCGTTAAACAATTTTTGGCGAATCAAAGACAAGGAACACACAAAGTAAAACAAAGAGCAGAGCATTCAGGTTCTACAAAGAAATTGCATAGACAAAAAGGAACTGGAGGATCAAGAAAAGGTAGTACCAAAAACCCTGTTTATGGAAATGGTAGAACTTTTGGTCCACAGCCAAGAGATTACTCTTTCAAATTGAACAGAAAAGTAAAAGCATTGGCAAATCGTTCTGCATTGTCTGCTAAAGTAAAAGAAAATAGCATCATCGTAGTAGAAGATTTCAACTACAATGAAATACAAACAAAAAATCACGTAAAAACGATGAATAATTTGAATGTATCTATGGATAAATCAATTTTTGTATTGCCATCAAATATTCATAATGTAGTATTGAGCAGTAGAAATATTCCTAATTCAAAAACAGTAAATGCAAGTGATTTGCATGTATACGATATATTGAATTGTGATAAATTGATTATTAGCGAGAGCAGTATATCATTA
>JBIILY010000153.1:0-4206 GCA_044338225.1 Chitinophagales bacterium | reverse complement strand
TAACTGAAAGACTAAAATAATATTGAAATGGAAGGTACAAAAAGAGTTTTGATCAAACCACTTGTTACAGAAAAAAGTAACAGAGTAACTGAAAAAGAAAATAAGTATGCTTTTTTAGTAGAAAGAACAGCTACAAAAAATGCCATTAGAAAAGCGGTTGAAGATTTTTTTAATGTAAATGTAGTAGCCGTAAATACTTCAATCACACCAGGAAAAGTTAAAACAAAAATGACTAAGAAAGGTGTCGTAGAAGGAAGAAAATCTGCTAGAAAAAAAGCATATATTACAATAAAAGAAGGTCAGAGTATAGATATTTATAATTAATAATATTAAGAGAAAATGGCGATTAGAAAATTTAAACCAGTAACTCCTGGTACTAGACATAGAGTAGGGAATACCTATTCGGAAATTACAACAAATATTCCTGAGAAATCTTTGGTAGTAGCTATCTCTAATACAGGTGGTAGAAATAATCAAGGGAGAAGAAGTATGCGTCATATTGGTGGCGGAAATAAAAGACAATACAGATTGGTAGATTTCAAAAGAAATAATTTTGGAGTTGAAGGAACTGTAGCAAGTATAGAGTACGATCCATTCAGAACAGCTTTTATTTCATTGGTAAAATTTGCTAATGGAGAGAAAAGATATATCTTGGCTCCAAACGGAATCAAAGTAGGTCAAAAAATTGTATCTGGAACAGGTTCATCCCCTGATTTGGGAAATACATTGCCATTGTCTGAAATTCCATTGGGTTCTGTAATTCATAATATTGAATTGCAACCAGGTAGAGGTGGTCAAATGGTAAGAAGTGCAGGAGCTAGCGCTCAATTGCTTTCAAGAGAAGGAAAATATGCTTTATTGAAATTAAATTCAGGAGAGAATAGAATGGTATTGGTTACTTGTATGGCTACGATAGGTTCTGTATCAAATGGAGACCATTCATTGGAGATTAAGGGTAAAGCGGGTAAAAGTAGACATTTAGGAAGAAGACCAAGAACAAGAGGGGTAGCAATGAACCCTGTAGATCACCCGATGGGTGGTGGTGAAGGTAGATCTTCTGGAGGTCACCCAAGATCAAGAAATGGCCAAAAATCTAAAGGTTTGAAAACTAGAGATAAAAACAAGGCTAGTTCTAGAATGATAGTAAGTAAACGTAAAGGTAAATAATAATAAATTTAAGTAAAATGGCAAGATCTTTAAAGAAAGGACCTTATGTAGCGTATAAGCTTTTGAAAAAAGTTGAAGCTCTAAATGATAGTGATAAAAAATCAACTATTAAAACTTGGAGTAGAGCAAGTATGATAATTCCTGATATGGTAGGACATACCTTTGCAGTTCATAATGGAAATAAATTTTTTCCAGTTTATGTTACTGAAAATATGGTAGGTCATAAATTAGGCGAATTTTCACCTACAAGAAATTTTAAAGGACATTCATCGAAAAAAATTAAATAATAAATAGTAGATAAAATGGAAGCTGTAGCAAAATTAAATAATTGCCCTACTTCGCCAAGAAAAATGCGTTTGGTGGCAGATATTATTAGAGGAAAAGAGGTTTTAAATGCGTTGAGTATTTTGAAATTCAACAAAAAAGAACCTGCAAAAAAATTACATAAACTTTTATTGTCTGCCATCAACAATTGGGAGCAAAAAAGTGGTGAGAGTGCTGAAAATGTAGAGCTATATGTAAAAACAATCTTTGTAAATGAAGGAAAAATGTTGAAACGTTTTCAGCCTGCACCTCAAGGAAGAGCATATAGAATCAGAAAGAGAAGTAATCACGTTTCTATAACTTTGGAAAATAAAACAGCTTAATTAGATTTAATAAATAGAAGATAATGGGACAAAAAACGAATCCAATAGCAAATAGATTAGGAATTATCAGAGGATGGGAATCTAACTGGTATGGTGGAAAAACGGCTGGTGAGAAAATGATCGAAGATGAAAAAATCAGATTGTACATCAATACGAAAATACCTAAAGCAGGAATTTCCAAGATTATTATTGAGAGAACTCTTAAAAGAGTTACGGTTACAATTCATACATCAAAACCAGGTATCGTAATTGGTAAAGGTGGAAAAGATGTAGAAGATTTGAAAAAAGAGTTGGATAGAGTAACTGGAAAAGAAATTCAAATCAATATTATTGAGGTGAGAAATCCAGATATAGACGCTGCTATAGTAGGAGAGTCTATTGCAAAACAACTTGAAGCGAGAGTTAACTATAAAAGAGCCGTAAAAATGGCTTTGGCTAGTGCTATCAGAATGGGTGCAGAAGGTATCAAAATTAGATGTAGTGGTAGATTGGGTGGTGTAGAGATGGCACGTTCTGAAGAATTTAAATTGGGAAGAACTCCATTGCATACCTTTAGAGCTGATATTGACTATGCTTGGAAAGAAGCATTGACTATATATGGAAAAATTGGAATCAAAGTATGGATTTGTAGAGGAGAGCAGCTAGGAAAAGTAGATTTGAGCCCTAATCAAGAGAGCAAAAACGAACCGCCTAAGAATGCAAATAGAGGAGAGGGTTTCAAAAATGATAGACGTGGTGGAGGAAAACGTACAAGACCAAATAAATAATTAATTTTAAAATAGGAGAAAGATATGTTATTACCTAAAAGAACGAAATTTAGAAAGCAGTTCAAAGGAAAGATTAAAGGAAATGCTACAAGAGGATTTCAATTATCTCAAGGATCTTTTGGTTTAAAAAGTTTGGATGAGGGATGGATTACAAACAGACAAATAGAGTCTGCGCGTATTGCCTTGACGAGATATATGAAAAGAGAAGGTCAAGTGTGGATAAAAATATTTCCAGATAAGCCTGTAACTAAGAAACCAGCTGAGGTAAGGATGGGTAAAGGTAAAGGTAACCCTGAAGGTTGGGTAGCTGTAATCAAACCAGGAACTATTTTATTTGAGATTGATGGTGTACCTGCTGAAGTAGCAAAAGAAGCATTAAGATTGGCAGCACAAAAAATGCCATGTAAATGTAAATTTATAACAAGATACGACTACGTAGAAGCATAAAAAATATTAAATAATCGTAATATGGCAAAGAATAAAAATAATTTTGCAGGCATGTCAAAAGAAGATTTGACAATAGCTATTAGAGAAGAAAAAGTAAAGTATTTAAGAATGCAATTTAATCATTCGGTTTCACCTTTGGCAAATCCAATTGAGTTGAGATTTGTAAGAAGAAATATTGCTAGAATGTTTACTGTATTATCTACAAAATAATAGTATTGATATAAATAATTATTGAAATGGAAGAAAGAAATAAAAGAAAAGAACTGATTGGATTGGTTGTTAGTGATAAAAGACAAAAAACCATTACGATTTTAGTAGAAAGAAAAGAAAAACACCCTTTGTACGGAAAGGTAATGAAAAAATCTAAGAAGTTTCAAGCTCATGATGAAAATAATGAGTGTAAAGTTGGAGATACTGTAAAAGTATCAGAGACAAGACCTCTTAGCAAAACTAAGAGATGGAGATTGGTACAAATTATTGAAAAAGCTAAGTAATATTAATAAAAATGGTACAACAAGAATCAAGATTAAATGTTGCGGATAATAGTGGAGCTAAAGAAGTTTTAGTTATTCGCGTATTGGGAGGTACAAAAAGAAGATATGCATCTATTGGAGATCAAATTATTGTAACGGTAAAGAAAGCGTTGCCTAGTTCTGGTTTGAAAAAAGGTACTGTATCAAGAGCCGTAGTAGTAAGAACGAAAAAGCACATCAAGAGAAAAGACGGAAGTTATATTAGATTTGATGACAATGCATGTGTATTGTTAAATGCATCTGATGAGCCAAGAGGATCTCGTATTTTTGGCCCTGTAGAAAGAGAGCTTAGAGATGCAGATTATATGAAAATTGTTTCTTTGGCACCTGAGGTTATTTAATTAATAAAATAATATTAAAATAGAGATGAGCGCAATTAAATTAAAAATTAAAAAAGGAGATAAAATAAGAGTTATTTCCGGAGATGATAAAGGAAAGGAAGGACTAGTGATAAGAGTAGACAAAACTAAAATGAGAGTTTTGGTTGAGGGTATTAATATGGTTAAAAGACATACTAAACCAAGTGCTGCAAATCAAGAGGGAGGAATTATTGAAAAAGAAGCTCCTATTCATATCTCTAATGTAATGATTTTGGATGGTGATACTACCTCTAAAATTGGAAGAAGAGTAGAGGATGAGAAAATC
>JBIILY010000037.1:0-7386 GCA_044338225.1 Chitinophagales bacterium | reverse complement strand
CGTTAATGCGAATCCATTTAACCCGATCATTCCGAATAATGGCTCTATATCAATTACGAGTGCGGTAGGAACTACAACACAATATCCTTATTTTTATGACTGGGTGGTTTCTTATCCATATTGTACTTCTGCAATGGATTCTGTAAAATTAGTTACAGTAGCTGGTCAAAATTCTCCCTCTTTAGATTTAAGAGATTCTAGTTTATGCTCTTATCCTGCCTTTTTCCTAGATGGACAAAATGTAGGGATGCGATATAAATGGAACACAAATGATACAACTCAAAAGATAGAAGTTAAAAACTCTGGTCAATACAAGCTTACTGTTACCAATTCTTTTGGATGTAATGTGAAAGATTCTTGTTTTATTACGATTAGACAATCACCCATTTTTAGTTTAGGTGGAGATTCTACAATTTGTTCCAATAAGAGTATGAGATTGTCTACTGGATTTACAAATAAAGGCTATAATCATACTTGGCTGCCTTCACAAAAATTAAATCCATATTTGGATGTGAATACCCCTGGACAGATAATCTGTGAAGTATTTAATACAAATACACTTTGTGGATATAAGGATACTATTATAATTAATTCAGCTGCAGCGCCATCTGTTTTTCTTGGTAATGATACTTTTACTTGTAAGAATAATCCAATTATACTGCAGGCGCCAACCAATCCTAATTATACTTATATGTGGCATGATTTAAGTACCAATGCCTCTAAGTTAATTTCCGCAACTGTGATGGCAAAAGTTATCGTTACGGATACTTCTACTGCTTTTAAATGTAATAGTTCGGATTCAATAAATGTAAGAATTTCAGATTTTGCAAAGCCTAACTTGGGTGCTGATATTGTACATTGTGGGCAAGAAAGAAGCATTTCTTTTCCTGCCGTTGGAGGATTTAATTATAAATGGAGCAATGGATATGTAGGAAATATTACATATATTAATAAAGATGGAGATTATATAATGACTGTAACTGAAAATGGCACAACTTGTTCTGAATCAGATACGATCAATGTTAAATTAGCAAATTCTCCTAAATTATCATTGGGTGAGGATATTACAACTTGTAATTCATCCGTGACTCTAAAAGCAAATTCAGGGTTCACCTCTTATAGTTGGTCTGGTGGTGGATCTACAGATACTAAAGTGGTTACTTCAAATGGTTCTTTTACCGTTACAGCTTCCAATTCATGTGAAACCGTAACAGATAATATCAATGTAACTTTTATAGTAGCACCTACAAGTGTATCACTTCCAGCAGATACTATAATATGTTCTCCACTCGTGCTTTCAATTCCAAATCAACCATCTCCAAATCAAGTTCTATGGAGTACCAATAGCGTATCTAATACAATTACCGTTGATTCTACAGCTACATATTGGGTTAGTGTTTCAAATAAATGTGGTACGATCTCGGATGCGATATATGTGTTTAAAGAATTGGCACCTATTGCAAATTTTGATATATTAAAGACTGGAATGTATGGTGTTTTTACTAATAAATCACAACAAGCCAAATCCGTGTCTTGGGATTTTGGTGATAATGTAACCTCTATTTTATTAAGTCCTAGCCATCTATATCTTCAAAAAGGAAGATATAAAGTAACATTGACAGTTACTAATAATTGTGGCGATCAAGCAGTGTATTCAGATTCTATTATTATTGATGGGAATTCAAGTGTTGTAAATATTGAAAAAAATAATTTGAAATTATATCCAAATCCAGTATCAAATTATTTACATGTAGAAGTAAATAATATTTCAAATGGAACGTATAACGCATTTATTCATGATATATATGGAAGGATAATATGGAATGAAGAAATACAAGTCGCGAATTCTAAATTGAATTCAATATTAAATATGACAAGCTTATCCAATGGGATGTATTGGTTAAGTATAGAAAGTAATAGCAAAAATATAGTAAAAAATGAAAAAATTATTATTAACAAATAAAACCGAACTTATGAAAAATCAAATATTAAGAATTCAAATATTCGTATTATCTGTTATTTTTATAGGTAGTATTGATGCTCAGTGTCCAAGTACAACTGCATTGGATACTGCTTTTATAAAAAATGGAGTGTGTAATAATGGCCAAATAACATTGGGCGTAACCAAGAATTATTCTGGCCCAAATGTAACCTATATTTGGCAAGAGTCTAATGATAACGGTTTAAGTTGGGGACCTGCGGGTTCTACTGCAGATACACTAAATATTAATCCAGATAGGATAAATCAAACACCAAATATAAATAACTTTATATATAGAGTAAGAATAGCTTGTGGCACTACTGTATTAGTTTCAACACAGTTAAAATTTGAATTTTCTACAAGGAGTATTTTATTTGGAAATATCAAATGTACAAGCGTTTTAGGACAAAAAGATTCCATAACAATGTTCTTGGTAAGAACAGGTGTTTTTAATGATAATGCTTTAGTGAAAAATTATAGATGGATGAGTACGAGTACAAATGGTTTGTTTTGGGGAGACCTTCCGGCTAATAAAGATACCATCATAGTTCCTATTACTAATAATATTGTACAATATAGAGCTCATGTATCGTATTGTCCTATACCAGCAAATACAAGTACTTTTGATGCAAAGGCACCGTTGACTCCCACTGTTAATGTTGGATTGAATGGAACTAACTTATTTATGTCTGATAAAGATTGTACCGCAGATAGTGCTCGACTTAGTATAAATGGTCTTGATAGAGATTTATTATCAAAATTGAATAAAGTATGGTATGAATCCAATTCTGCAAATGGTCCATACACCATCATGAGTGGAAAAACAGATACCTTTTTAAAAGTTAAAGTTTCAAATCAAAATAAATATTACAAAGTCATTTTGAAGCCTTGTACAAATTCAGTTGATACTGGAATATCTTCTTATTTTAGATTTTGGACAACATTGGGACCATTAACGGCTACTTTATCATGCCCTGCAGAAGAAGCGATTATTGATTATTTGTATAGAGATAGTACAAAAGGAATTATGTCAGCTGTTTGGGAAAAATATACTGGAAAAGGACCAAAACCTTTTGTGAATTATTCTATACCAGTAGATTCTATAAAGCATAGTGTCTTTATTAATAATAATGATACAAATACATATAGAGTATCATTGAAATTTTGTCCCAACTCAATAGATAAAATTGATACGTCAAACCATCTTGTTGTTGGACTGCAAGTTTCGGGTGGAAACACTACTATTAATTATAGAACTTGTCCAGAAGATAGCGTTGTAATTAAAGTTTCTGGACAATCATTTTATTCGACTTTGCCTATCTATTCTGCATGGCAAATTAAGAATAAAACTGGCTCTTTTGTTGATTATGTTGGTGGATATAACAATACCGATTCATTAGTTGTACGAATGAAAATGGGGCTAACAGAATATAAAAAATCTATTATGGTATGTGAAGGTTCAAGTAGAACATTTAGTACCTCTTCCTCAACTTCTTATTTGCCTAATACAATACAATTGTATAAGCCAAATTGTATAGACTCTATAGAGGCTAATATTTTAAGTGATACCGTAAAAATAACAGGATCTAATGGGACACAAATTCATCCAGGACCACATGCATTTCAGTGGTTTGTTTCAGTAAATCAAATAGCTTTTGGAGCCATGCCTGGCCAAGTTTTTCAAAAAATTAAAATTGATAATGCCTCCTCAAATTTATTTTATAAAAGAACTATTAAATTATGTCCTCTGGGTTCTAAAACAGATACGTCTGATGTAAGTAATATATTGTTTAATGCCCCAAATAGTTCAAATGGTAAAGCAGAAGTAATTAGTGAAATATGTTTAAATAGAAATATTTCTATTTCTGTGCCTAATGCCATAGCCAGAACAGGTACGCCAATTTTTTTATGGCAAGTTTCCAATGATGAAATCAATTGGATCAGTATGACTACACCTACTTCAAACAGGGATACACTTCAAGATACAGCCAGAGATTATTATTTGTACTATAGAAGATTAACCATGTGGTGCGATCCAGCTAACCTAACAAATATTATAATAGATTCATCCAAATCGGTTCCGGTAGTATATTTACAATTATTACCCTGGTGCGAAGGATTTTCGTCTCAAATTCAAGCAGGTGCCAATAAATTATTTAATTGCTTTACCCGATTTTCTCCTGCTTGTCCTGATAAAGGAAGTTTTGGAGCTCCCGCTAATATATATTCTGCATTTACTGGAGGAAGGACTTCTTCTGTTATGAAGCATTTGCCTACACCTCCACCAAATCCTCCTGGCATCAAAGCAGATATGAAACTAGTACTACCTGCTTTTAAGCTAGATAAAGGAAAAGTTTATAGAATGTCATTTTGGCATAAACAAGATGGATCTAATATGTGTTGGGATTCATTATATGTAACTTGGGGACAACAGTTAGATGCATGTGCGGTAGATAATAGATTTGGAGAATCATTGGTTAAATTCAGTTTTGATCAGTGGAATCGTTATTGGGCCGATTTCACTCCTCCTTCTACAGGTGTTTATTATTTTGGAATTGTATATCGCGATAATGATCAAACTACAGGTGATTTCTTTATAGATGATATATGTATTAAAGAAGTACAGCCATGTAATTTAGCCACGCCATCACTTGGTGCTGCTTTTGCCACAGCTAAGAATATTGATAGACCTGCGGAAGTGCCATTGTACGATAAATACAAAGTGACACATCAATATTGTGTAGGAGATACCATTATGCTTACATATCAAGATGCTATTTTTGGAACGGATGAAAAAGTAAATCAGTTTGATTATTATGGAATGAAGTATCAGTTTTATAGAAAAAAAATCGACCCTGACTTTTATGTAGATGATACCTTTTTTAGACCTTTGAGAAATAACGCTAATTTTCAATATGACTCGTTTAGAAATATAAGCCCTTATTTTAATACCATTAGAACATCGAGTACCAATAGAGCAGCAAACTTAGCTTCTAACTCAATTGAAAATGGTCCATCAGCATGGGCTCCTTCTACCGCTTCAAATGTCGATTGGCTAGAGGTGGATTTAGGTTCCGCTCAGCCTGTTTCGTCTTTGAGAATATATGGAAATAGAGCGGCTAATGAATGGGTTACTTCGTTTAAATTAGAATATTTTAATGGAACAAATTTTGTAATTGCAGATACATTAAAAGGTAGTATTAACAGTAAAGATACAGCTGTGTCTGAAATTGATTCTACCATCCGTGCACAAAGATTTAGAATTACGCCACTTTCATGGGTTAATTATCCAGCAATTAGAGTCGAATTTTTGTATGATATTAGATGTTTTATAAACAGAAGAGATTGGCATACAACAAATATATTAGCAACGGATACAAATACTTTTTATAAGATAGTAGCTACTTGTAGTTTGGATGGGAAAGAATATCATTCGGATTCTCTAAAAATCAATGCTACTCATAGTTTACCTTATTGTGAAGACTGGAGTGGTGCGGGAAGGATGCAAAATGGAAATCCTCACACCAATGTCGAAAAACAAGAATCAGGAACAACGAATAAAGTCGTATTTTTAGATGAGGTAAATAGAACTGCTTCAAGTTTTAGTGGAATATTTAGACCAGATTCATCTACATTTATTCCTACTACTACTTGCTGGAGACCCGCTACAAATAATGCATCCGAATTTTTACAGATTAATTTTCCTAATTTAGCCCCAATTAGTGGATTTCAAGTTAGAGGAAATCCAAATGCAGCAGAGTGGGTTACAAATTTTTATCTATGGAGATCCGATGATGGTATCAATTTTGTCTTAGCCGATTCTTTTGTAGGGAATGTGAATAATACAGCAGTTGTAAATGTTACTTTAACAAAAGCTTTTGGAGCAAGAGCTATAAGATTGTCAGCCAAAACCTTTAATGGATATCCAGCTATTAAAGTTTTACCTATATATTCTGTAAATAGAGCGTTTTCAAAATGTCCTACTTGTTGGGCTACATATGGTACAGGTGGTATAGAAGGATTTTGGACGGCAACAATGCCTTGGGGACCACTACCTCCACCAGCTACAATTGATATGCCTGGAGCGGCAGCTTATGCATCGGGTACTCCACCCAATATTGTTGTTTCAGCAGATGGAATGGCTGCGAATGGAAAGAATAATACAAAGTTACTTGTAATGCCTCCGGTAAGACTTTATAAAGGAAAAGGTTATAGAGTATCTTTTAAATGGGCAGATAATATTACTAAGTTAGGAACCTCTGGTACTTTATTGACTGGACAAACAACTCAAGATGTGGATAGTTTGTATATTGTTGTATCAAAGGGTAATTTTTCTCAAGAAAATATAAATAATTTCTCAAGAGATAAAGTAGTTGGCCCAATTTTTAGAGATCTTCAATCCAATACATTAGTTACAGGGACAGGCAGATATAGATTATATTGGACAGATTTTGAACCAAAAGATACCGCTACGTATGTATTTACAATTATGTCAAAATTAAATAATGTAAATCCAGATAGATATAGATTTTACATGGATGGATTTTGTATAGATACGATGCCAGTAGCCAATCCATTAGATTGTTCAGATTCACCTGTTTTAGCTTCTCCTCTTAGAATTAGAGTGATGCCTGATGGTGCCAAAACATTTCCTTTTACTGTTCCTGATAAAGAATGGTGTAATGGGGTAGATATCAATGTGGAAGTAGATTTTAATTCACCAAATAACAGTACTGCTTGGAAAAAAGGATGGAGAATGATGTGGGAAAGAACTACGGATGATATTAACTGGGTAGCAACTGGTGATACCTCCAATCAATTGAAATTTAGATTAAACTATAAATATCAAAATTTTAGATTACGATTATTTAATAATTGTGGAAAGGGACAAATTATAGGTCCATTAGATATATTTGCTCCTGGAGGTTCATTGCCATGGACCGATGATATGGAACGCTATAATGGCCTGCCAATGCAATGTTGGGAGCATGCGGCAAATAATATTACTAGAGTAGATTTAAAATCTTCACCAACTAATATTTACGGTAAATCGGCTAAATGTAGTAATAATTATTTAAATCATAATTATGGTGCTACTGTTGCATCTGATCTTAGAAATACAGAACTTTCTATGATGACTCCTTTAATTGGATTAAAGAGAGATACTACCTATAGAGTTTCTTTTTGGTATCAAGATCATGGATTTAGTAATATAATTGATTCTGTAAGATTAGGCTGGAGATTGGATAGAGTTACTCAAGTCATTGATGGAGATAAGAGATTGCCTAATATTTTGACAAATAATGATATTTTAAAAAATTATTCAACATCTAAGTTTAAATATTATACAGCTGAAATTAGACCTGGGTCTGCTACAGCCGTTCTTTTACCTTCGTCTAGAGTAG
>JBIILY010000036.1:0-7486 GCA_044338225.1 Chitinophagales bacterium | reverse complement strand
TTAATAGACCAAATTAGAGTTAAATCTATTGGAGCAAATGAACAAAATCAAAACAATCCGCAAATTATGAATACCTTTTTTATTGTCAACAATGAAGGTTTTGTAGATTTTCCTATAGTAGGGAAGAAAAAAGTGGACGGGTACAATGAAGAGGAATTAAGACAAATATTAAAAAAAGAATTTGACATTATTTATAACAATCCTTTTGTATATTTAAGAGTAGAAAACAGGCGAGCCATTGTTTTTAAAGGTACCGAAGGTATGATTATTCCATTAAATAGGACTCCAACCCATATTTTTGAGGTATTGGCTAAATCTGGAGGCATTGACCGACACATGAAATCCTATGATATTCAGCTCATTAGAGGCGATTTGAAAAATCCAGATATATACAAAATTGATTTAAGTACACTAAAAGGCATTCAAAACTCTGAATTATTGGTTCAATCCAATGATATCATTTATGTGAAAGAAAGAAGACGACCTTTATACCACGCAATGAATGATATAGCACCAATTATTACAGTGCCTTTAACTATAGTTAGTTCAATTGCGACGACCATGTTAATATTCATAACCATCAATAAATAGTTTTCCCATTGAATAATCCAATTCAACATAAAGATAGTGTAAATGAATTTATAGATAATTTCAACTTGAAATTATTTTTCTTTATATTAAGAAAATCTTTTCCATTTATACTAGTATTAGGCTTCTTAAGCATCCTAATTCCTTTTTTATACATTAGATATTCCAATCCTATATTTGAAAGCAATGCCTCCCTTATTAGAAAAAAAGGAAATGACGAGACTAATATTCTGAGTAAGGAAATGAACTCTGTAGTAAAAAATGATGATGAAACCAAAATCAATAGAGATATTCAGTTGATAAAATCGGATATTTTAATTGATAAGACTGTTGAAAGCTATAAATTAAAGTACGAACTATATAAAAATGGATTACTTCCTTTTAAAAAATTTGAAATTTTTCCTGTTTCAAACGAGCTTTTAATTACTAATACCGAAGTTAAAAATGCAGCTTTGTATGGAAAAGAAATAACATTAGATTTTGGAGATAAATCATATAACATATCTTATTCTATTGATGGGAATTTAGTGTCAAAAGAACATTTAGAATATGGGAAAACATTTGCAAATAAAGATCTCATAATCAATATTTCCCCAACTTCGGCCAAAACAAAAGGGGAATACACATTTACGTTCAATAATCATGATGCTATTAAATCTTACATACAGCTTTTAATAAATGTTGAACTTGGCCCAAATCAAAACATAATACTATATTCAAGAACTCATAATACGGCTAAGTCATTATCCATTATGAACACATTGATTCAAAATTTTCTTGAATACGACAAAAATGAAAATCAAGAGAAAATTGAAAAATCATTAGTATATATAGATCAGCAATTGAAAGTTTTTAAAGACGAATATTGGAAAAATGAACGAGAATTTACCTCTTTCAAACAATCCAATCTTATGTATGAGCCTACGAGCCAGTTGTCAGAATATTTAGATAATATTAAAAAACTAAACGAATCCAAATTAGACTTAGAAAACCAAATAAAAGAGCTCAATAGACTAAAAGGAAATAGCAAATCTAAGCTATCTAACAACATAATGGAATCTTCGGATTTGGCTGAAGAAATATCAGAAATCCAAGCTTTGGTGGATGAAAAAAACAATCTTTTATTGGATTATAAACCTACTCACCCTACTTTTAAATTGATTGAAAACAAGTTGAATTTTGCTATAGAATTTTCTAAAAATAAAATTGGTAAAAAAATTCAAATCAATGAAGATAAGATTTTTGCACTTAGACAAAAATTAAATGAAATCAAAGGCAATCTAAATTCTTTTCCAAATTTAAATTCTCAATATACTCAATTGGAAAAAGAAAGTCAGATCAAAGAAAAATTCATTTTTGATTTATTAGACAAACAAAATCAATTTTTAGTTAACAAATCATCCATTATTTCTGATTATATAATTTTGCAGCCTCCCAAAGTAAAATCCGAAATTATTTCCCCTAAGAAAAATCTGCTTTACACTTCTGGTATCTTTATTTTTATTTTAGCATCTCTTATTTTAGTTATCATTAGATATATTCTATTTGATAAAATTGTATCCATGAAGTATATACAAATGAATACAAATGTACCTATTTTAGGTGTAATTCCTTTTGTAGAAGATGCGCAAGACCATTCTCAAAAAACAAAATCAAGTCCACTCACAAAAATTGTAGTCAACTCTGGCTCCAAATCAAAAATTTCGGAGGCTTTCAAAAAAATGAGAGCCAACATGAAGTATATTCACAGTAGTGATTTTCAAACTGTGGCTGCCACCAGTACCATTTCCGGAGAAGGAAAAACCTTTATCCTGTCCAATTTGGCCGTAGTATATGCCCAATTGAACAAAAAAGTAGTTATCATTGACTTAGACTTGAGAAAACCTCGTATTGCCAAATCGTTCAAACTGAATAATTCTTTGGGAATGAGCACAATACTTAGCAATAACTCCGATATTGATAGTGCTATTCAGCATTTACCATATATTGATAATATTGATGTAATTACATCGGGGCCTATTCCTCCCAATCCATCCGAACTGATTTTAAGTGCTAGATTCAATGAAGTATTAGAATATTTAAAGACAAAATATGATTATGTTTTTATTGATACACCTCCAGTAGGACTTGTAAACGAATCTATTGAAATAATCAACAAAGTAGATATTCCAATTTATGTAGTTAGAGCCAATTACTCGAAAATGGATTTCTTGTCTAATCTAAATGAGATTCACCACCAGTTTAATGACAAAAAACTGTATTTAGTAGTGAATCAATTTGGAGTAGGTGCCTCGTATTACCTCAATAATAGCTACGGATACGGCTATGGTTATGGCAGCTACGGCAAAGAATATACCGAGAAACATGATGGATATTATACCGAGAAAGTAGTAAAGAAAAGTCCCGAAAGTCGATTTAAAAAGTTTTTTGATTGGAAATTATAATTTTATGTTTTTATTAGGATTTTTTGTTTTTGTACCCGCGTTTTTATCCATTTTTATCAATTGGTTATTAATTAAATTTTCGTTTAACCTTGGGGTCAGAAATATTAATGAAAGTGAAAAACGATGGCAAGAACGCAAACCTTCTCTAGGGGGGATTTCTTTCTATCTCAATTTTTTGATATTTTTTATCGGAATTTTATTTTATTTGATGATACATAAAATTGAAATTGATAATATCAAATCTATAATTGGTCTTTTCTTATCAGCTTCCATTGGATTTTTCATAGGGCTAATTGACGATGCAAAAAACACAAATCCACTCTTAAAACTAATGGGACAATTGATTTGTGGCTTGGCTTTAGTTTATTTTGGTATCACCATTCCTATTTCAACCAATATCATTTGGAATGCAATTTTCACCGTATTTTGGACCGTATTTTTGATGAATTCTATCAATATGCTCGACAATATGGACGGCTTGACTTCCCTCATTTCCCTTTATATTATTACAGCTATCATTACACTTCATTTCAATATTTCTGTTACGTTTGAAATAGCCATTATGATGGTTGTAACCTCATCTATATTAGGCTTTTTATACTTCAACTGGAGTCCATCAAAAATTTATATGGGCGATAGCGGCTCACAGTTTTTAGGCATTTTTCTAGCCTATATTTCCATTTTATATATTTGGGACTATAGAATAGACAATGGCGGGTACTTTCAAATCAATCAATTATTGATTCCTTTTTTTATATTCACCATTCCTATTTTTGATACCAGTACCGTATTTATACATAGAATATTGAGAGGGCAATCACCTTTTGTAGGTGGCAGAGATCACTTGTCGCACCATTTGGTCTATAGTGGACTCAAAGAATGGCAAGCGGTATTGACACTAGGTGTTATCAATTTAATTTTTTCTGCTATAGCCTTGTACAGAGTATTGTTCACCGTTGAAATTTTATATTTCGATATATATCTTTTTACTATTTGGATAGGAACTTTCTTATTTTTGCAATGGTTTTATGTTCATAGTTTAAAACATAAAAAAGAGGCATTAAGAAATATTAACAATGCTAGTTGATTATTTTTTAAACGAATTATGTAATTTTGTATTCTTAAATAAAAATTAAATTATTATGAATAAAGGAAAATGGATTTTGATCTTGTTTTTATTGACTTTTACGGTTATACATGCTCAAAAAAAACAAAAAAACAAAAAAAACGAAATAGCCAAAACAGAAGAAGTTGCGCACAAAGGTATTAAATGGATGACCATGCAAGAAGCTCTAAAAGCCAATGCAAAATCTAAAAAGAAAATTTTGATCGACTTCTATACAGACTGGTGTGGATGGTGCAAAAAAATGGATGCTTCTACCTATGAGGATGCCAAAGTAATTCAGTACATCAATAAAAATTATTACGCCGTAAAATTCAATGCCGAACGAGAAGAACCTATCACGTACAATGGAAAAGAATATAAAATGCAATTAAATGGAAATCGTGGCACGCATGAATTAGCCGTATTTTTGCTTAATGGTAGAATGGGATACCCATCTACAACCTTTTTAAATGAAGACTTAGGCATGATTCAATCTGTTCCGGGTTATATTCAATCCAACGAAATGTATATGATTCTTAATTATTTTTCGCAAAATAAATATAAATCGACTCCTTTTGAACAATTTCAAAAAGAATTCAACGCAAATTAATCTAAATAACATATTAAAATGAATAAAATATCCATTGCTTTTTTGGCACTATGCTCTTTTGTAGGCGTCCAATCCTGCAAAAACAACACCTCTGAAAATTCAGACACACAAGCTATTGCTAGCACTGCAAAATTTGTGGCTACACAAGATATGGTGGCTAAAATTTATACGTCCAAAGGTAACATAGAAGTGGGCTTGGAGTATGTAAAAGCGCCTATGACCGTAGCTAACTTTGTAGCATTGGCAGAAGGCACCATGAAAAATGTACAAAAATCATTGGGTAAGCCCTATTATGATGGGCTCATATTTCATAGAGTGATTCCAAATTTTATGATACAAAGTGGATGTCCTAGCGGAACAGGTACTGGAAATGCGGGTTATACCTTTAGCGATGAATTTCATCCCGATCTTCGTCATGATGACGAAGGTGTATTATCGATGGCTAATTCAGGGCCCAATTCCAATAGCAGTCAATTTTTCATTACACACAATTCTACACCTTGGTTGGATGGCATTCATAGTGTTTTTGGAAAGGTAATTAAAGGAATGGATATAGTCAATAAAATTGCCCCAGGAGATCGAATTGATAGTATTCGAATCATTAGAAATACCGCCGAAGCCAAAGCTTTTGATGCACCTAATGTATTTGAAACTCAAAAAAGTATTCAAGCAGAAAAACAAAAAGCCGAAGAAGCTAATAAATTTGGGAAATATCAAAGTTCTAATTTATATAAAATCTTTGAAGAATTTGTAAAAAAGAGCTATCCTAATGCTACCAAAACAGCCAGTGGTTTGTATTATATAAAAACTACAACAACCAATGGACCAAGAGCGACTGCCAATAGCCAAGTAAAAGTGCATTATAAAGGTATGCTAACCAATGGCAAAATTTTTGACCAATCTATTGGAAAAGCACCACTTGATTTTGTATTGGGACAAGGTATGGTTATTCCAGGATGGGACGAAGGAATTGCATTATTGAACGTTGGTGAAAAAGCTACCTTAATTATTCCTGCCTACTTGGCATATGGCGAACAAGGTGTTCCAGGAGCTATATTGCCCAATGAGACTTTGATTTTTGAAGTACAATTATTAGCCGTAAATTAAAAATTAGTTTAACCCTAAAAATCATATAAAAATGAAAAAATTAACCTTATTATTAACCCTAGCTGCATTTTGCTTGCCTATTTTTGCACAAAAAGGCTCCAAAGCAGCACCAAAAAAAACACAAAAAGCTAAAATGGAAGAAGGAATTTACGCAAAATTTATTACCAACAAAGGTGATATTCTTATCAAATTGGAATACAAAAAAGTACCTATGACTGTTGGGAATTTTATTGGATTGGCCGAAGGAACTATCACAAATGATAAAAAACCTGCTGGAACGCCTTATTATGATGGTTTGAAATTTCATAGAGTAATTACCGTAGCTAATGGCGATGGACAAGATTTTATGATTCAAGGAGGATGCCCACTTGGAACTGGAACAGGCGATCCAGGATATAAATTTCCTGATGAGTTTGATCCTTCATTGAAACACGATGTTCCAGGTATCTTATCTATGGCTAATTCGGGCCCTAATACCAATGGTTCTCAATTTTTTATTACGGTGACTGCTACACCATGGTTGGACAACAAACATTCTGTTTTTGGAAAAGTAGTTTCTGGAATGGAAATATGCAACCTTATTAAAACAAACGATGGTATTAAAAAAGTAGAAATTATCCGTGAAGGTGCTGAAGCTAAAGCTTTCAAATTTGACAATGCTAAATTTCAAGCGATGATCGCTGATCAAAAGAAAGTTCAAGAAGAAAAAATGGCAGAACAAAAAAGAAAACAAGAAGAAATGATGCGTCAAAAACAAATGGAAACGGAGAAATCTATGCAAGAAGACAAACCAAAATTCTTTGAATATGTGAAAAAAACATTCCCGAAAGCAACTGTTTTGCCTTCAGGATTGGCTTACATCATGGAAAAAGAAGGAACGGGCGATAAAGCAAAAGCGGGCAATACCGTTTCAGTTCATTACAACGGTGTATTGGAAGATGGCAAAAAATTCGATAATTCGTATGAAAGAAATCAACCTATCGAGTTTCCATTGGGACAAGGAATGGTTATTCCAGGATGGGAAGAAGGCATTGCGTTATTGAACAAAGGCGCAAAAGCTAAATTGATCATCCCTTATTGGTTAGCGTATGGTGTAGATGGCAGAGAGCCTGTTATCCCTAAAAAAGCTACTTTGATTTTCGATACCGAAATGATGAATATTAAATAAGAACATTATTTATAATCAAAAGCATAGCTCCAGCAAATATTTGTTGGGGCTTTTTTTATTAGTAAGATAGTAATTAGTAATTAGTAATTAGTAATTAGTAATTAGTAATTAGAATTTTATAAGATTTGGTTAGTATTAAGTTTTTTAATAAAAGGGGTTGTTCTTTTCTTTATTTCATGAGAAAATTTTACAGAAAACATGGTGCATATCGGAATTTTTCGCTAAGGATAGTAGCGGCATCCTCCGAAGTGCTAACTTACCGTTCAAACAATCCGTAATTTTCAAACTTCGTTTTCAAAAACGGATGTAATGATGGCATTATAAAAAGGAGATACAAGCGGAAAGTTCCGTTTCACGGAATTTACAACATATCCACGCGCCCAAATCCTTAAGAGATTTCTAGTTTGAAAATTTTATATTTTTTTTGGGGAGAATCCCTTACATTTGCCTACTAATCAAAAAAA
>JBIILY010000035.1:0-7519 GCA_044338225.1 Chitinophagales bacterium | reverse complement strand
TGAAATTCAGCTAAATATTCTTGTTCAATTTGTCCTAACGTAGGAATACAAATAATATCTTTTTTATGGAGACAATATAAATCTATCAATGTGGTATAGCCACTTCTACAAATTATCGTTTTGGCGCCCGAAATCCAAGGCGACAAGTCTTTTCGTTCTTTATATGAAAAATATTGTATGTTTTTTTGTTGATATTCGTGATATGATTTTAGAAAATTACCTGCTACGAATACCACTTTTTTATTTGTTTGGCTCAATATTGAAAGCAATTGCATTTCTATCATACTCCTTCTTGGCTCGGGGCCCGATAAAAGCACAAGGATATAGTCTTTTTTTTCAGTGTTTTCAGTGATTTTTAAATCGGAATGCAGTCCAATCCATCTTGTAGCTATTGGCACAGGACAGTCGGCTAATGCGCCACTTAATTTTATCGTCTTATCGTCGGGAATCCACGCTTCATCAAAAGGTTTTAGATAATGATTAATGACTTTTTTGCTTAACCATACCAGAGGTGGAAAATCATATTTCAACTGAAATTGATGTGTGATAATGATATTTTTTGTTGTATTGGAAAAGCACCCGTATCTATTATCGGAAATAATCCATTGGGGTGATTCTATTTTTGCCCATTTATCAATAACTTTGTTTTCCGCTTGAATTGCTTTCCCAATTTTCTTTAGCTGAAAAAACATTTTGAGCATAAAAAAACTATTTTTTTGATATGTAATATTGTAGGATGGCAACTCAATGATGGTCAAATTTGGAAATCGAAGATTGAGTACTTTTTTGGCTTCTCCGTCTGAAAATAAAATAATTTCATTTTCATTTTTTACTAAAAAATCAATGATAGGAATAGAACGAGTAGCATGACCAATACCCCAATTCAAAACGCAAAAAAATATTTTTTGATGTTGGATATTTGGTATAGATAAATTTATATTTGACACGATGCTCATTAATTTTTAGTTAAGCAAAGGTAAATATTAAATGAAAAGTCCTAAGTTAAAAAAAAGTAAACTTTTATCTTTTACGAATGTAAAACAAGAAAACCCAATTGGCTAGCAATAGAAAAGCTACGCCCTGATGAAATACACCCCAGAAAGCTGGAATTTTGCCTATGCTCAAGGAAACGGTAATAATACCAAGTCCAATTTGTATCAATAAAAGTATTATAAATAGTTTTACGGAATGGTAATGGATATTTTTAATAGCAAAAAATGCAATACAGCCTCCCAAAATCCATGCAGTAGCTCTATGCAATATTTGTACTAATAGTTTAACGCCGCTATTAGGTTCATAATTGAGCAAGTCGTTAAAAGAATGAATTTGTATGGTTTTGGACATTTCTCCAAACAAAGAAGTCTTGAGCAAAATAGTAGGATATGGAAATACCAAAGCGGCTTTCATGCCAGCCATCAATGCTCCAAAAGCTATTTGAACAAAAAGCAATACGCCTATCCAAGGCAGTAGCTTAGAAGAATAAAAGTAGCATCTATATTGCAAATACTTGAACTGATGCGAATAAAATGTATACATTAAATATCCAAATAAAGAGCCTGCGATCATTAGATGAACCAATAATTTGTAGGCGCTTACCCATGTTCTGCTATCATCGTTGAGGCCACTAGCCACCATAATCCATCCAAATGTAGCGGCTAATGCTGCCAATAAAACCACAATAACGAGCTGACGAATTAGGTTTGAATTGAGTTTTTTTGTAATTAAAAAATAAATAAAGGGTATTATGAAAACAAAGCCCATAATTCGAGCCCATAATCTATGAAAATATTCCCAAAAGAAAATACGCTTAAAATGACCCAATGTCATGTCTGCATGAAGGGAAGTGAATTGTTTTTGTGCGTGAATTTGATATTTTTGGAATGTCGCCAACCACTCAGCTTCATTCATTGGGGGTAAAGTCCCTTTTACTATGTCCCATTCTGTGATAGAAAGCCCTGAATCGGTAAGACGCGTAATACCTCCAATTAGTATCTGAATAAAAATCATCACACATCCCAGAAATAACCATTTTGAAACAATAGATTTAGATGATTTTTTCATTACTGTACTATTTATCTATTAAGATTTTTTAGAATATCTTCAGATTGTCCTTTGTATGGATTATCGTAGCTTTTCAATTTATCTAGAATTACTTTAGATTCTTCTATTTTTCCTGATTTATATAAGTTTTGAGCCTCTTCAAATAACTTACGGTCTTTATTTTCTCCTGAATTTTGGGAATTAGTATTGTTTGTGGATTGTCCTGCGTTTGGAGTAGATTTGGAGGTAGGTTTATTGGGTGATGCTACCGTTGGTGTTGCGGTAGTTGCAGGAACACTAGCTGCTGTATTGGCATCTGGCGTAATTTGTTCCATGGGCAACGTAGATGAATCAACTGAATTAGCAACCGGTGAAGTATCTTCTACCAATTCATTCATGGTGTTATCTTCTTCCTCCTCATTATTACTCATATTATTATAGACGAAATAAAATACGCCAAAAACAATAAGAGCTATTGCTAATGCTCCCAACCCAATCATTACATATTTTTTAGTATCAACAGGTGTTTCATATTGATTTACGTTTGTGTTTGAAATTCTAGATTCCGATACACCTGTAGCATTTTCAATTTGCTGATGAATATAATTTAAGGACTGATAGGCAAGATGTCTACCTTCCATAGAATTGATCGCATCCAATGATTCTCTTAAAAATTCGTCGTATTGTGCTCTATCCAAAAGCTCTTTTTCCCTGTCGTTGGGCAATTTATGTTGCAAATATTGCATCCACTCTTTGGTGGAAAGCATGGTAAACTTTTTTTCTATATTCAGTTGCATGACTTCTTAATTAATTTTATTCTCTATATATGTTTTCAATAGTCTTTTGCCGTTTTGAATATTTGTTTTCACTTGATTAAGGCTATATCCAGTAATGTCAGCTACTTCTTGGTACGATTTGTTTTGGATATAAAATAAATCTATACAGATTTTTTGACTTTCATTCAACGTGTCTATCGCCAATCGTAAATTATTTGAGTCCAAACTCAATTTTGGTTTGTCGGTATTGATGTATAAATTATCGTTAGATTCTTTGGTCAATTCCTCTATCAAAATCATCTTAGATTCTTCTCCAGTAGCGGTTTTTTTCTTAACTTCTATTTCACACAAATCTTTTACCAAACTATATAGTAATTTTGAGAAATCACTTACATCTATTCTTTTTAAATCTGATGAGATTTTGTTGAAAATAGTAAGCGTAAGGTCCTCCGCTTCTTTTTGATTTTTTAGATTCTTGATAGCTACTCCAAAAATATACGGAGTATATCGCAAAAACAGCTCTCCCAAATAAGTGTTGTTATGGGAAAAACGGTATTTTTTTATTAATTCCTCGTCTGTGAGTTTGCTATTGGTAAAAGAATTGAAATAAGCCACTTTATGGTATTTAAGACCGCTAAATTAAAAGTTTTTTGACAAATCAAATAAAAAAATTAGATTTTTGTATCATTTAACAAATTTTGTTTTTCGAATGTACTCAATCTTAAAATTTTTCTTATTTTTTTTATCTGCCGAACGCGCGCATTATTTTGCAATGAATGTTTTATCTTTTCTTTCCAGAATTGGTATTTTGAAATATTTTTTTTCAACAAATTATCAGCCCATAGAACAATTTGGGTTGCCATTTAGAAATCGTTTGGGAATGGCTGCGGGTTTTGACAAAAATGCGGCATATCTTCATGTTTTAGAAGATTTGGGATTTGGATTTGTGGAAATAGGTACGGTAACGCCTCGCCCACAAGATGGAAATCCCAAGCCCCGTTTATTTCGCCTCAAAAAAGAAGAAGCCTTGCTCAATCGAATGGGATTTAATAATCTAGGCGCGGACGAGGTTGTAGAAAATTTGAAAAAATATCCAAAAAAGCATATGATCGTAGGAGGGAATATTGGTAAAAATAAAGATACTCCCAATGAATTGGCTTATCAGGATTATGAAATATGTTTTGAAAAATTATTTCCCTATGTAGATTATTTTGTCATCAACGTAAGCTCGCCCAATACGCCTAATTTGAGAGCCCTACACGAAAAAGACACCTTGTTGAAAATTATTGAAACGATAGAAAATAAGCAAAATCAATTTGGACTAAAAAAACCGCTTTTACTCAAGATAGCACCCGATTTGAATGAAAGCCAATTGGATGACATTGTCTATGTATTCCAAAATTCAATTCTTGAAGGATTGATTGTATCTAATACCACTATAGATAGAAGTATTATTGCCGATTACAGTGCCTATGAAGCATTGGGAAATGGTGGATTGAGCGGAAAACCTTTGGCTGATAAAACCAATTTTATAATTTCATATTTGAAATCAAAAGATAATGCTATGCCAATTATTGGCGTAGGAGGTATAGATACTAGAGCAGAAGCTGATAAGAAAATAGCCTTAGGATGTGATTTAATTCAAATATATTCAGGTTTTATATACAAAGGTCCTCGCTTGATTGAGGAATTGACGAGGTGATTTTGTTTAATTTATATTATATTTGTCAAAAATATTATACGTGGAATCAATTAGTGTTTTCGATATTATTAAAGTAGGGATAGGCCCTTCAAGTTCCCATACGATGGGGCCTTGGGAAGCTTCATTGGCTTTTGTAGCTCATGTAAAATCGTTGGGAAAGATAGAAGTAGTGAGTGGTTTTGAAGTCAATTTATACGGTTCGCTAGCCAAGACAGGCAAAGGACACGGCACCGATTTTGCTATCGTGTTGGGATTGGCAGGATTGGACTACAAAGTAGAAGATACCAATAATCTGGAGCAAATATACCAAGCCATTCTAAATACAAAAACGATACAATTTGGGGGTGTCAAAAACATGGCATTTCACTATGAAAATATTCACTTTGAAGGTCATATTGCACTCGATTTTCATCCAAATGGGATGAAGTTAACTGCAATTTTAGAAGACAGTTCAAGAATAGAAAAAACCTATTTCTCTGTGGGAGGAGGTTTTGTAATAGAAGAAACCGCAAAAGATGCGCAAGCACGGATTCCTTCAAAAAATCCATGTCATAATGGCGAAACGATTTTGGCTCATTGTGCCGAAATGCATAAAACGGTATCGGAATTGGTATTGGATAATGAACTTTCTTGGTTGTCAGAAGCAGAAATAGAAGCTAAAGCTTTGAATTTGTGGCATGAAATGTGCGATGCTATATGGCGAGGCAGCAAAAAAGAGGGGATATTGCCCGGCTTTTTGAAAGTGAAGCGAAGAGCATATGATATTTTTCATAAATTGACCGAAAATCATACATTTGCATCCGCCAATGAATGGATAGCATGGCTTCAAACTCAGGATAAAGATTTTAATAAAGTCAATAAATGGATTAGCTGTTTTGCGCTAGCGGTCAATGAAGAAAATGCATCGTATGGAAGAATTGTAACGGCTCCTACCAATGGTGCTGCAGGCGTTTTACCTGCTGTATTGATGTATGCTGTTTGTTTTTTGCCCCGTATTACGGATAAAGAAATCATTAAATTTATATTGGTAGCTGGAGAAATTGGCACGCTGTTCAAAAAATCCGCTACTATTAGTGCGGCTATGGGAGGTTGTCAGGCCGAAATAGGCGTATCATCGGCAATGGCTGCGGCTGCATTGACGGAAATATCGGGAGGCTCGCCCGAGCAGGTTTTGATGGCTGCCGAAATAGCCATGGAACATCATTTGGGAATGACCTGCGATCCTGTGGGCGGTTTGGTTCAAATTCCTTGTATCGAACGAAATTCTATGGGTGCTATCAAAGCCATTACAGCGTCTAATATTGCCCTAGAAAGCAATCCAAAAGATGCTAAAGTAAGCCTGGATAGTGTTATCAAAACCATGTGGCAGACCGCGCTAGACATGAATACAAAATATAAAGAGACTTCCGAAGCGGGGCTTGCCACCAATATTTCGGTAAATATATCAGAATGTTAATTGTATAAGAAATGAAATTGAAATTGAATTATTGGGTTTGGGGATTGTTTTTAATCTTTTTGCAAGCATGTACACAGCAGGTTCCCAAAGAAAAAGCATATCCTAGAGTTTATTTCCCCAAAAAAAGTTATAAAAAATTTAAATCAGAATGTAATTATTCTTTTGAAATACCCACTTATTGTCAGGTAGAAAATAAGGAGTTTTTTAGAAATGAACGATTGAAAAGCGATAGTTGCTGGGTCAATATTGTCTTTGGGTCTTTTAACGGCAAATTGCATGTGAGTTACAAACATTTTGAAAATCAAGATTCGTTGACACAATTGATGGAACAACATTATAAACTCACTTCCAAGCATATCGTCAAAGCTACATATATCAAAGATAGTGTCATCGATAAACCCAATTTAAAAGGACTTATCTATTCTGTAGGGGGCAATGCGGCGTCGGATATGCAGTTTTTATTGACCGATACAAAACACAAATTTTTGAGAGGTGCATTGTATTTTAATAATACACCTAATATAGATTCTATGCGTCCTGTAATTCAATTTGTGAATGAAGACATTATGCATCTAATAGAAACTTTTAAATTCGAATAGCCTATAATATATGGAATGGCTCTTTGGTATTTTATGCCTTTTGATACTATATGTATTAGGTTGGTTTTATATCCGTATTTTATCCATTCTAAAATATAAAATACCCACGCCTATCAAGAATGCATTGGCAGAAGCTTCTGTAGTAATATGCTTGCGAGGTGAAGAAAATCAATTCCATAAATATTTTCCTTTGATAGCAAATCAAGACGACGTTATCTATGAAATAATCATTGTATACAAGGAAATATCAAAAGAAATGCGTTTGTATCTTCAAAGGATAGAAATAGAATATGCGCATGTAAAATTAGTCAATTTAGATGAAGGAATTTATCCTTATAAAGATAAAAAACAAGCTTTACATGCGGGGATTTCAGTGGCTAAATATGATAAAATTGTAACGATTGACGCGGATTGCTATCCCGAGAATGAATTGTGGCTCAATCAAATGATATCGCATCTTTCGCCTCAGGTGGATTGTGTGCTAGGCGTATCTCCGTATATTTCACAGGATACATGGACCAATAAATGGGTGCGATATGACGCCGCATTTGTAGCCATGATGTATACTGCTTTTGCTGCCAAAGGTATGGCCTATATGGCTGTAGGGCGAAATATGGCCTTTCGAAAATCGCTATGGAATGAGACTTATTTGGAAAAATATAAAGATTTTGGCTTTGGCGACGACGATACATTGGTGCAATCTATTGAAGATAAAAAGAGCATTGTGGTATGTTTTTACCCACGTGTATTTTCTTTTCCCAAATTATATTTTTGGCAATGGATTTTGCAAAAAATGAGGCATTTAGCCATTGGAAAAGCATATCCAGCTGATATATTGAAATATTTGGCGGCATATAATCTTGCTAGTTTTGGGTTTTGGGTTATTATTTGGATTTGGATGAGTTATTTTTCATTCCACTTAATCGTGTTTTTATTTATAGCCGCA
>JBIILY010000034.1:0-7520 GCA_044338225.1 Chitinophagales bacterium | reverse complement strand
CTATTGCGCAGGCGATCCTATTACATTGACCGCTCCAGGCTTGGGATCTAATTATTCTTGGACAGGAGGAATCACCTCTACTACAAATACGGCAACGTTTAATGCTACTATTTCACAAACTATTACATGTACATATAATGATTTTTGTAATAAACCACAAAGTATTTCATTTGATGTTAATGTTAATCAAATTTCAAATCCATCGGCTACTCAAACGGTATGTATAAACGGCGATCCAGATTCTTTTTCGGTAGCCACAACCGCTTTATCTTCAGCAGGTATACGATATGTGTATTTCAATAGTCCACAAACTGGCGGTAGTATGTATGTAGGCGGCACTGTTTTGGCAGATGTCAATTCTAATGCAGGCCTTGCGGTTTATGATCCACCCGCTTTAGGACTTTCGGGCTCTTTGCCCAATGTCTTGGGAACTTATTATGTATATGCGATAGCCAATCCAGCACCTTCAAATGTAAATTGTAGACCTTTTCAAGAGATAAGAGTAACGGTTCAGAAATTTATCAATATTGTTGAAAATAAGAAAATTTGTCTAGGCGAAATTTATAAAGGTAAAAGCACGGCAGGCGTCTATAGAGATACTGTAAATAATCCTTCGGGATGTGATAGTATTCATATTTTAAATCTCAGTGTGATCTCACCCGTTTCTATTTCCAAAGATTCATTTTATTGCAATACATTTATTTATAAGAATAATACTTTTTCAAAAGATACTAATTTGATAGATACTTTTAAAGCAACATTTGGGTGTGATAGTATGTATTTTACCTATAAATTTAAGAGTATCAAACCTGTAAGAATCAAAAATGATACGATACGTTTTTGTGATACCATTACCGTAGATAATGTATTGTATAGAAGCGATACCCTTTTACCTCAAAGTATTAAAAAAATACTACCTCCTTTTTGTGATAGTATTGTGTATGATTTAAAAATAATACGATATCCTGGCTTTAATAATATTTCGCTGACGGCTACGCCAGATACTGAAGTAGAACCTAATACAACGGTAACGCTAACTGCAGGTGGCGGTATTAGTTATTTGTGGGATGTAGGTGGCAAAACCACGCCTCAAGTTAGTTATGTAGTCAATTCCGATATGTATTATAGCGTGAAAGTGTCCGATACCAATAAGTGCGATACGATAATTGGGATAAGAATTTTTACAACGCCTGATATTTCCCTTCCTATCATATTTTCGCCCAATGAAGATGGTGCCAATGAAACGATAGGTCCTAATTTATTTGGAAGTATCACTGTAAATTATTACAAAATATATAACCGATGGGGACAGTTGGTTTTTGATGGAAAAGGCAATGATTTGCTATGGGATGGAAAGTATAAGGGAGAAAAACAACCACAAGGCTCTTATGTATACTCCATTGAATTTATAAAAAATAACAAAGTCTATAATAAAATGGGAGGTATCACTTTGATAAGATAGATTATGAGAAAAATTTTAAGTATAGTTATTTGTTTCATGTTACTTCCATCCGTTTATGGACAAGATTTTCATTTTTCACAATTTTATGCTACGCCCTTGACGCTCAATCCTGCCTTGACTGGGCAGTTTGATGGTGCGATGCGTGTCTCGGGAATATATAGAATTCAATGGAACGGTGTTGCGTCTAGTTCGTATTTATATCAAACGCCAAGTGTGTCGGTTGATGCCAATTTTTTTAAAAAACGATTAGGAGTGGGTTTGGTATTGTTAAATGACCAGACCAATAATAAACTATTGAATACATTAGAAGCTGGCGCATCGTTGTCGTATAAAATTCTTTTTGAGAAAATGCAAATTTCGATTGGCATGCAAGGGTGGTATAGTCAAAGTTATCTGGATTTTAATAGAGTGCAGTCTGCATTTGTTCAAACAGAACCTAATGCAAATGTCAATTCTCAAAAGTTTGATTTTAATACGGGGCTTTTTGGAAATTATGAATTGAGCGATGATAATAGATTGTATTTTGGTGCAACGGTTTATCACCTTCTTCGTCCTGTAGATAATTATACCAAAAATTTGACCAATAACAATGTCCCTCTAAAAATTATGGCGCACGTAGGTGCAGATCTCAAAATCACTGAGAAATTGAATATTATACCAGGAATGTTTATCGCTACACAGGCATTGGCTTCTCAAGTAAATCTTGGTGGTACAGCGGCATATTACCTTAATAGAGGAGAGGTAAATGTGGATGAAAAAATTATTTTTATGGGCATGTGGAGTCGATTTAATCTTTGGACACCTCAGGCATTAATCCCAAAAGTAGGCATGCAAATTAATAATATCAAAGCCACCGCATCTTACGATTTTTTGCTCGGCTCTATGAGATCCGAAGCCAGTGCCTCCAACATAGGTGCACCCAATACCTTTGAATTATCATTGAGTTGGATTCTTCACCGTCAGAAAAAGTATGAAGATTCAGATAACTTTATCTTCAACCCTCGTTTCTAGTCTTTGCCGTTGTAGTACTCTTTAGGTGTTACGTTAAATTCTTTTTTGAAGCTTGACGTAAAATATGTAGTACTTGCAAATCCCACTTTGTAAGCAATTTCGGAAACGGAAGCCACCTTGTTTTTTAGCAATTCTTTAGCTTTTTCCAATCTAATTTTTTGAATAAAATTATTCGGTGTCATATTATTGATGCCTTTGAATCGTCTAATTAAAGTAAAACGGCTCATGTTCAAATGATTGGATAAATCTACTACCGATAAATTTTCATTTTCAATATGTTCCAACACAAATTCTGTTGCCGATTGAATGATCATCATATCCTGCGATACCAACTCTTCTTCACTAAATTGAAGTGAGTTTTTAGAATATTTGTAAATGATTTTTTTACGTTGTTGAATAAGAGAATCTACCGTTTTTCTTATTTCCATTAAGCTAAAAGGCTTAGCAATATAAGCATCTGCTCCGCTTTCTAGTCCTTCGATTTTATCGTGTATTTGAGATTTGGCGGATAATAGAATTATAGGAATATGACTGTGTTTTTCGTCGTTTTTAAGCTGCGCACATAGTTCTATCCCATTCATAATGGGCATCATGACATCGCTGATGATTAAATCGGGATATGTTTTTTTAATTTGCGTCAAAGCTTCTTTACCATTGGTCGCAAAATGAATTTTATAGGTTTCTTTAAAAATATCTTTCAATAATTTCAATACTTCAAAATTATCTTCTACAATCAAAAGATTCATTTTTTTTGAACCCGTTTCTACGTCATCTTCATTTTCTTTGACTTTTAATGCTTTATCAAATCGTTCGATAGGTATTTTAACCTCAAAAGTAGTACCTGTTTTTTTGTTGCTGTCCAATGAGATTTCTCCATCCATCAAATCTACTAATTCCTTTACAAAACTAAGGCCCAAACCACTTCCCGTAACATTTTCCGAAGTAGGAATGCGATAAAATTTTGTAAAAATATCTTTGTGATATTTTTTTGGAATACCAATGCCATTATCATTGACTTTTATCTTCAATTTTTCTTCATAGACACTTACTTCCAAGAATATAGATCCAAATTCTTGTGTATATTTCAATGAATTGGAAAGTAGATTTTTTATGATTTTTTCAACTTTATCTTCATCAAAAAATAATTGATTGTCTTTCTTAGGAATTTTGTGGATGAAATTAATTTTTTTCAACTTCATTTCTTTTTCAAAATCTCTAATTATGTGCCATAAAACAGGTAGTAATCCTCCTGCTTTTTTGTTAATAGGCATTTTGCCTTCTTGTAATTGATTGATTTCCAATAATTGACCTAAAAGTTTTTGCAAGTTTTCCATTTGGCTTTCTATCAAATCTACTCGTTGTTTAATAGATTCATCTTCGGTTTCCATTCGAATCAATTCCAAAGGTGTTTTGATCAAAGTCAAAGGCGTCCTAAATTCATGAGTCAAATAGGTGAAAAGATTATTTTTGTAGTCAGCCACTTCTCGTTCTTTGTTGTATTCAATTTCTTTTTTCTCCATTTCAAAATTTACTTGAACTTCATTTACTTTGGCTTGAATATTGAGATTGAAGTAGGTTTCATTTAGAATGATGAGCTCTTTCATCGTCTCATAACTCTCTTCTTTTTGATTGTTTTTTTCAAAGGCTATATAAAGGGTTGAATATATTTTCTTTAATTCAAAATTGAGATTGATGATTTTTGCCATATCTCGTGCTTTGACTAAATTTTCAATGGCCCCCTTATAGTCATCCATTTCATATAATGTAGCTCCTAGTTCGCCATAAGATTGTATTAAGCCTCTTTTGTAAGGAAAGGATTCGCAGATATCTATAGAAATATTAAAATATTTAATAGCCTCGTCGTATTTTTTGTATTTGCTCAAAATGGAACCATACGTAGTGTATGCACTCGCTTTTCCTCTAAGATTCGTAGATTTTTCCCAGAACTCTATGGATCGCTTTGCGTATTTGTAGGCGAGCATGAGTCTGTTTCCCTCCGTATATATTTCTGCTACTCCCTGAAATATAGCCCCACATCGCTCATAATTCTTTTCGGCCATTACGGTGTCATAATCCTGCTTGTAAAGTTCCAATGCCTTGTCGTAGAAATTCAAAATGATATAAATTCTCGCTAAATTATGTTTTACCAGATAATAAAAATCCGTGCGCTTTTCATTTTGGATTAACTCAAAAGATTTATGATAGTTTTCTAGCGCTAGACTATATTGGCCTTTTTCGAGATAGATATTGGCCAGTGAATTTAAAGCAATAGAAACTCTTTCGTAATTTTCGGCTTGTTCGTAGGTATGAATAGATTTTTGAATATATTCCAACGATGCTTCATATTCACCTTTTACTCGTTTGATAATGCTCAATTCCAGGTATATTCGCCCCAAATTCATATAGTCTTTGATCTTAATCATCAAAGGCATAAATTGATAACACAGTTTTTCGTGGTTTTCTATTTCATTGTGATGATTATAATAATCGTGCAAAATTCTATAGATCAATAAGAGTAATTCTACTTCATTTGCCTTCTCCAAATCCTCAAAGGAATTGTGAAGCAGTTCAAAATGTGTAGAATCTAAGTTTTCGGGATTATTCTTAATTGCCTGAACTAATTTCTTTATTTCTTCGAGTACTTTTTTTGTCATAAAAATAATTTTATATTTATAAAATATTTTATATATTTGCGGTGTTAATTTAAACGTAACTTTATTAATTAAATTTCGTTTCTAAAACCCAAATATATGAAAAAAAATAAATTCTTGTTGGTTTTATTTTCTTTTTTGTTTGCATTTAATAGCATTTTTGCTTATAATTCAGAAGATTTGCAGATTCAAATAGGTGTAGATGAGCTCATTAATTGCTGTGGAGAAGATTTTATAGAAGATATTGGCATTATTTTATATGATTTACATGGCAATATTATAGGTGAAAAAATTGTTTCTGCACATGATTTGGCAAATGAGACTTCTATCATTATAGATGGTATAAAAACAAATTCCGCCTATATTATTGTAGTAGTTAAATCCAAAAATGGAACAAAAGTTGTAAAGAAAATTCTCATAAAGAAATAGCTTTTGTACTTTCAATAAAATAGATAATATAGGATTCAATGGCATTCTTACTATGCCTATTGAAAAAATCATATTCCCACGAATTAAATTATAATCTTTTTTTTCAAAAATAAGTATTTTTGCAAATATGTATTATAGACCCCCATTTCTGAAAAAAGGAGATAAAATAGCTGTTTTATCTACTGCCAAGCGTATTTCTAACCAAGAAATTGACTTTGCTATCCAATGGCTTATCAAAATTGGATTAGAACCTGTTGTTGGCAATACGATAGATAAGGTTTTTAATCAATTTGCAGGAGAAGATGCTTTGCGTGCACAAGACTTTCAAGAAGCGCTAAACAATCCTGGTATTAAAGCCATCTTATTTGCAAGAGGAGGATATGGTACCAATCGTGTTATAGATAAGATAGATTGGACTCGTTTTATAGAAAATCCAAAATGGCTCATTGGATTTAGCGATTTGACCCTGATTCATAATCGTGTCAATCAGTTCTATGGCATTGAATCCATTCACGGCCCCATGCCTATTACATATAATAAAATCAGCGAAAAGACGCTGCATTATATTGAAAGTTATTTTTTTGGTGATTTATTGCCGATTCAATTTCCCAAGCATCCTTCTAATAAGAATGGGAGTGTAACTGGGCAAATTTTTGGAGGCAATTTATCCATTTTATATTCACTCTTGGGAACCGATAATGGGTTCAATCTCAATGGAAAAATATTGTTTTTTGAGGATTTGGATGAGTATATGTACCATTTTGATCGAATGATTATCGCGATGAAAAATGCACGAAAATTTGAGGGACTCAAAGCTATTTTAATAGGCGGTATTACTAATATGAAGGATAACGAAATACCTTTTGGACGAACCGTGGAGGAAATTATATTGGAACATACTTCTCAATATAATTTTCCTATATTTTTTGGAGCGCCATTTGGACATATTGATGACAATTATCCTTTGATTTTAGGAGCGAATATTGCTATTGATTGTCATGAGCAGGAAATAGAATTAAGATATATATAGATGATAAAAAGAATAGCCATAAATGGATTGGGGCGAATTGGTAGAAAATTAATTCGATTAATTTCGTATCGAAATGATATAGAAATTGTAGCGGTTAATGATTTGATGCATATAGAAATGGCTTGTCATCTCATTCAATACGATTCTACATTTGGAAAACTTCAAAAAACGGTATCTTATAACAATTCAAGTATTCAAATTGGCGAAAAAACGATTGCTTATTCTTCCGTTGCTCACATAGAAGCATTGCCTTGGCAGGATTTGAACATTGATATTATTATCAATTGTAGTGGCACCTATAAGACTTCTTTGGATCTTGATAAATATTTGGTTTTCAATCCCCAAAAAGTCATTTTATCTTCGCCCCCCGATTCGGATTCCATTCCTATTATCATTAATGGCTTCAATGATACGGATTCATTAAATCAACGAATTATTTCCAATGCGAGCTGTACTACATACAGTATCGTTCCTATCTTGGATATAATAGAGCGAAATTTTGGCGTGGCGTTTCTCAATTTTGCTACTATACACAGCTATACCTCGGATCAGAATATTCAAGATGCCTTACATAGCGATTATAGACGTGCAAGAGCAGCTGCCAATAATATCATACCTACTACTACCAGTGCTACCAAAGTGTTAAGAAAGTTATTTCCGGGATTAATTCATAATATTTCGGGTACTTCATACCGCGTACCTGTCATCAATGGCTCTATTACAGAGCTTAATTTTGTTTTAAAACAGAATACAACTATTGAAAAAGTCAAAGAGATTTTGACAAATGAAAAAAACGAAAAATATAATCAAATTATTGATTTTGAATACAATCCAATAGTTTCTTCCGATATATTGAATTGTGAATATGCTTCATTAATCGATTTTAATGAAATGGAATTGATGGAAGATAAATACTTGAAAATAAGAACTTTCTATG
>JBIILY010000032.1:0-7553 GCA_044338225.1 Chitinophagales bacterium | reverse complement strand
ATCTACACAAGCGATGCAAAGTTTTACGGAATGTTCCATTCCTACTTTACCTTTGTTTTCTGTTTAGCAAGTTTCACATGCGTCTGCACATGTTTCGCAAGCATCAATGCAGCTTTGAATTTTTTTATTTTCCATTGTGATATAATTTATGATATAACTGAATTGTTATAACGGCACAAAGGTAATACCTCTTCATACTCAAAACCTTATACAATTAAGAATAAGAGTTGCATAATTCTTACATTTAGGAAAGAGAAGTTAATTTCTTTCTTACAACTTTCTCGTCAAATGCTGTGTCCCGAACGATAGTGTTATGCTTGTCGCAATTAAAGTCAGTGTAACATATTATTGCATTTATACAAAAATTATTGGGACATAAAGACATTCGGACTACCTTGCAGTATACAAAAATATCGGATGCTTCTGTGGGACGTATCGCCAGTTCGCTAGATGACATCATGAATAAGAAATAGTTGTTAGTTTGTATTTATAGCTTTTCATAAAAGTCTCTTATTTAGGCTTGGAATCGTAGCCAACACAAAGCAAAACAAAGTGGAGTGTCGTATAGCAAATCGTTCCATTTCAAAGAATTTACAACCCATTAAAGCCCCCAAATATTCAACTTGTATTTTTTGAGAAAAATATTGTATTTTTGCGCTAAAAAAAAATAAAAAATGAATCCAACGACAGATTATTTTAATATAGATGAATTATTGACGGACGAGCACAAAATGATACGTCAGACCGTGCGCGAGTATATAGATAAAGAAATTATGCCTATCATAGATGAGCATGCTCACAAGCATACGCCTATCCCCAATTTAATGAAACAATTGGGTGCTATTGGTGCTTTGGGGCCTTATATTCCAGAGGAGTATGGAGGCGCTGGACTAGATCAAATTTCGTATGGTATTATCATGCAGGAATTGGAGCGTGGCGATAGTGCGGTGCGTTCGGCGGCATCGGTACAGAGTAGTTTGGTTATGTATCCTATCTACAGTTTTGGTAGTGAAGAACAACGCAAAAAATATTTGCCAAAATTGGCTTCGGGCGATATGATTGGATGTTTTGGACTTACGGAGCCCAATCATGGTAGCAATCCTGGCGATATGGAGACAAATATCAAAGACGCTGGAGACCATGTGATATTGAATGGTGCCAAAATGTGGATTACGAATAGTCCTTTGGCTGATATCGCAGTAGTATGGGCAAAAGATGAAGAAGGTATCATTAGAGGATTGGTAGTAGAAAGAGGCATGGAGGGATTTACAACGCCCGAAACGCACAATAAATGGAGCTTGAGAGCATCGGCTACAGGCGAGTTGGTATTTGATAATGTAAAAGTACCCAAAGAAAATATTTTCCCTAATGTAAAAGGATTGAGAGGACCATTGTCTTGCTTGAATTCGGCTCGTTATGGCATTAGCTGGGGTGTAATAGGCGCGGCGATTAATTGCTACGAAGTGGCTTTGAAATATTCTATGCAGCGTTCGCAATTTTACCGTCCTATTGGCGGTTTCCAATTGCAACAAAAGAAATTGGCAGAAGCTATTACCGAAATTACCAAAGCGCAACTTTTGGTTTGGAGATTAGGAACTTTGAAAAATGCAGATAAAGCTACACCTGCTCAAATTTCGATGGCAAAACGCAATAACGTGCATATAGCTATTACCATTGCTAGAGAATTGAGACAAATGCTAGGCGGTATGGGTATTGTGGGCGAATTCCCAATGATGCGTCATGCGGCTAATTTGGAAAGTGTTATTACCTACGAGGGTACGCATGATATACATTTGCTCATTACCGGAAATGATATAACAGGATTGAACGCATTTTTCTAATCTGTAAAAAGCGTCATGCCAAACCACATTTTCACTACTTTTGATCAATTAGTATCCCTAGCCGAACGAGAAAAAAGAAATGGGCATAAAGCGCATGTTTTTTGGATGGTGGGCATGAGCGGCGCTGGAAAAACCACGTTGGCTTCGGCGGTAGAACGTTTGCTTTTTGAAGCGGGAAAGTCTGTAATGGTGCTAGATGGCGATAATTTTAGAAGTGGAGTAGGTGCAGGATTGGGATTTTCACTAGAAGATAGAAGCGAGAATATTAGACGTGCCGCCGAAACAGCCAAATTGCTCAAAAATAACGGACAAATTGTGCTAGCTTGTTTTGTGTGTCCAACCCATGAATTGCAAAATAGGGCAAAAGAGATTCTTGGCGATTCTTTTTCGATGGTATTTATTCATGCAGAATCTTCTACATTGGAAAAGCGCGATACCAAAGGATTGTATCAAAAAGCAAAAGAGGGCAAGATGGAAAATTTCACGGGAGTCAATATGGTGTTTGAAGCCCCTCAAAACTCCGATTTAATTCTCAAAACCCACAGCGATTCTTTTGAAATATGCCTAGAAAAACTCAATCATTTTATACTTGAAAAAATAAATCAATAAAATATATGTCTAATTTACTTATTTCTCATTTAGATGAATTGGAAAGCGAGGCAATCTATGTCATTAGAGAAGTAGCCGCCAATTTTGAAAAACCCGCCATTTTGTTTTCGGGAGGGAAAGACAGTATTTTGGTAACCCAATTGGCCAAAAAAGCATTTTATCCAGCCAAAATTCCATTTCCATTGGTGCATATAGACACGGGACACAATTTCCCCGAAACTATGACGTATCGAGATAATCTAGTGGCAGCATTAGGCGTAAAATTGATTGTGGGCAGTGTACAAGAAATGATAGACAAAGGATTGGCGGTAGAAGAAAAAGGCGCAAATGCTTCTAGAAATATTGCGCAAATTCCTGCGCTATTGCATACTATAGAAACACATCAGTTTGACGCACTTATGGGCGGTGCACGAAGAGATGAAGAAAAAGCACGTGCCAAAGAACGTTTTTTCAGCCACCGAGATGAATTTGGACAATGGGATCCCAAAAATCAACGCCCCGAACTTTGGAATTTGTTCAATACCAAAAAAAATATGGGAGAGCATTTTAGAGTGTTTCCTATTTCCAACTGGACAGAATTGGATGTTTGGCAGTATTTTGCAAAAGAAAAAATCCAATTACCTTCCTTGTATTTTTCTCATAAACGAAGAGTCTTTGAACGCAATGGAGTTATCCTTTCCGAAAGTCCTTGTTCTATGCCTAGAGATAACGAAAAAGTAGAAGAGCGCATGGTGCGTTTTAGAACCATGGGCGATATTACCATTACTGGTGCTTATCCCTCAGAGGCAACTACGATAGTCCAAGTTATTCAGGAAATAGCCGCTAGTATGAGTACAGAAAGAGGTACTCGTGCCGATGACAAACGTAGCGATACCGCTATGGAAGATCGAAAAAAAGAAGGGTATTTTTAATCCCAATATCACACATTAAGTTTTTACGAAGTAGTAAAATAAGGCATTAGCCGTGTTTAGTTTTAATTAAATTTTAGGGCGCACCCAAAGGGACGTGCTATCCGCTATATCTCCTTTGCCAAAGGCTTCGGAGGATGCCGCTACTATCACTTGCGCAAAGGTCTATCTATATGTGTGGAAGATTTTCTCGAGTTTCTCAAAATGACATTTTACAATAACTTTATACCAAAAAAAGCGGTGGAAAACCACCGCTTTTTATATCAGAAATTATGAATGAAATTCAAAATCTATTTTAATTCTATTTGTTCAATTTGCTATGATTTTTTCCATAGAAGAAATAAATAGCTACACCCAAAGCCATCCAAATAACCAAACGAACCCAACTCTCAATTGGAAGTGCCGACATTAAATATAAGCAAACTAAAATTCCTGCAATAGGAACAAATGGCATAAGTGGTGTTTTAAATGCTCTAGGAACTTCAGGCATTTTTTTACGCATAATTAATACCCCTAGACATACCAATGAAAATGCTAATAAAGTGCCTATGCTCACCATGTGACCTAAATCCGAAACGGGAACAAATCCAGCAAATAAACTTACAAATACCATAAAGAAAATATTTGTTTTCCAAGGAGTTCGCATGGTTGAATGAACATCAGAGAACATTTTTGGAAGAAGCCCATCTTTACTCATAGAATAAAATACTCTACTTTGCCCCATCAACATAACCAATATTACAGAAGTATATCCTGCCAAAATAGCAAGAATAAGTCCATTTTGTAAAAATCCATAACCTGTTTTTGCAAATGCAGTAGCGGCAGGTTTAGCATCGTTTGCAAAATCTTTATAATTAACCAATCCTGTCATAACATGAGAGAAAAGAACATACAAAATTGTACAAATGATTAAAGATCCCAAAATTCCAATAGGCATACCTTTTTGTGGATTTTTAGCTTCTTGAGCGGCTGTAGATACCGCATCAAATCCTATAAAAGCAAAAAATACAGTAGCGGCACCTGCTACTACTCCAGACCATCCAAATTGACCTTTAACTCCTGTGTTTTCTGGTATATATGGTGTGTAATTAGCAGAGTCAATATAATTCCATCCTAATGCTATAAATAACAATACTACTAATACTTTTACTACAACCAAAATATTATTCATAGATGCCGATTCTTTTGTACCTCTTATCAATAATAAAGATAAAAGTGATACAATAAATATGGCTGGTAAATTAATCATACCACCTTCTATAATAGTTCCGTCTCCTAGTTTTAAAGTTTCCCAAGGGGAACATATCAAGCTGTGAGGCAATTGAATACCAAATTTATTCAACAATTCAAGAAAATAACGTGACCAACTCACGCCTACCGTTGCAGCTCCTAATGCGTATTCTAAAACTAAATCCCATCCAATAATCCATGCCATAAATTCTCCCATGGTAGCATAGCTGTATGTATATGCACTTCCTGCAACAGGAATCATAGATGCAAATTCAGCATAACATAGTCCTGCAAAAGCACAGGCTACTGCTGCTAAAATAAATGATAATGTAACCGCAGGTCCTGCATGTTCAGCTGCAGCTATCCCTGTTAATGAAAATAGTCCTGCTCCAATAATAGCGCCAATACCAAGCATAATTAATGAAGTAGAGGTAAGACTTCTTCTCAATGTTCCTTGCCCCTCATCTTGAGCCTCATTTATTAGACTATCAATTGATTTTTTTCTGAATATAAACGAATACATAATCTATAATTTTATTTTAAATGCAATATTATCCTAAAAATATTAATTTTGCAGAATTATTTAAATATAAAATGAAAAATAGCACTTCAAATCATCATAAATTAAGTCTTGCGGGAATCATTGTATCACTTGGAATCATATATGGAGATATAGGAACTTCTCCTCTTTATGTAATGAGTGCTATTATTGGCAAGCAAATGATTACCAAAGAATTGATATATGGAGGATTGTCGGCTGTTTTCTGGACGATAACCTTACTTACTACCATTAAATATGTAATGATTACCCTGCAAGCAGATAATAATGGCGAAGGGGGTATTTTTTCATTATTTGCATTGATCAAACGAAAAAGAAAGAAAAAATATTTTATTTGGATTGCTATTCTTGGCGGTTCTATGCTCCTTGCGGATGGTATTATTACGCCGCCTATTTCTATTTCTTCTGCTATTGAAGGGCTTATTGTAGTTTATCCCGAAATTCAGACTATTCCTATTGTTATAGCTATTATAGTATTAATATTTTTGTTGCAACAATTAGGTACATCTACCGTAGGCAAAAGTTTTGGGCCTATTATGATGATATGGTTTGGTATGCTGGCTAGCTGGGGTCTATATTATATTCTTAAAAATCCAGGCATTCTTGTAGCGCTTTCTCCGCATTATGCTATTAAAATGCTTTTCAATCCAAAAGGTTTTTGGCTTTTGGGAGCTATTTTTCTATGTACAACAGGGGCGGAAGCTTTATATTCGGATCTTGGACATGTGGGAAGAGAAAATATTCGTGTAAGCTGGATTTTTGTAAAAACAGCTTTAATTCTTAATTATTTTGGACAAGGTGTATGGCTTTTGCAGCATGAAGGTCAATTTTTAAATGGTCAAAATCCATTTTTTGCCATGATGCCAAAGGAGTTTTTGTTGGTTGGAATTGGAATAGCTACTTTAGCGGCCATTATTGCATCACAAGCCTTGATTAGTGGCAGTTTCTCTCTTATAAGCGAAGCCGTTCGATTGAATATTTTTCCAAAAATTGAGATTAAATATCCAGCCGTTACATTGGGACAAATCTATATTCCTATTATCAATAATTTTCTGTTAATTGGATGTATTGCCGTAGTTCTTTATTTCAAAAAAGCGGCCGCTATGGAAGCAGCCTATGGATTGGCTATTACGGTTACTATGTTGATGACAACACTTCTTTTAAGAGAATATTTAATTACAAAACGCCGTCCGCCTTTGTTTATTTGGGTATTGTTTTTAACGTATGTTCTAATCGAAGGTTCGTTCTTTGTAGCAAATTTGATTAAATTTACGCATGGGGGTTATTTTACATTGATAGTTTCTAGTTTATTTATTCTTATCATGTTTAGCCGATGGAGAACGGTTAAAATCAAAGAAGATTTGAGAGAATATGTGCCTATTAAAGATTATCTCGATCAATTGATGGCATTGAGTGTAGATCAATCGTTGCCTAAATTTGCAACCAATTTAGTGTTCTTGTCTACTTCGCCCAAAGAAACGGAGATTGAGTATAAAATCATATATTCTATTCTTCAAAAACAACCCAAAAGAGCCGATAATTATTGGTTTGTGCACGTTCATGTAACCAAAAGCCCTTATACCTGCGAGTACAAAGTAGATACTATTGCCAAAGACGATGTATATAGAATTACGTTTTATCTTGGATTCAAAGTAGAAGAAAAAATTAGTCAATTTTTGCGCATCGTTATCGAAGATATGGTAAAAAAAGGCGAGGTAAATATCAATAGCCGCTACCATTCGTTGAAAGAAAATAATATCGCAGGCGACTTTAGATTTGTTATTTTGGAAGAAGTATTGTCTACTGAAAATCAACTTTCATTTAAAGATCGATTGGCGATTAAAATTAATCTTTGGCTCAAAAATATTACCACTACACCCGAAAAATGGTTTAATTTGGATACAAACCTCGTAATGGTAGAAAAAGTGCCTTTGATTATCAAAACAGGAAATAAATCGGAACTGGTTCGTATTAACGAGCGCCCAAATTATTTGTAGTCATTTTAGTTAAAAAACTAAGATACTTTCAAAAATCCTTTTTAGATTTACACTTTAATATAAAATTTGACTCGTGCAATTTTCAACCTATAATCTAAAAAAAGTAGAAGAGCTCATTAAAGAAGCGGGTTATAAGTTGCGCTATGAAAAAGGGCAATTCAATTCTGGATTTTGTGTGCTACAAGACAAGAAAGTGGTAGTTGTAAATAAGTATTTTACTCCCGAAGTGCGTTTTTCAAAGCTCATTGATATTATAGCTACTATAGATTTTGATAGGGCTCAAATCCAAACAGAACAAGGGCGCAAGACTTTGCATAAAATAGATATGATGTTCTCTCATGCCAATGAAATGATTTTTGATACGCCCAAAATGCCTGAAGAATAAGATGAGTCAAAGCAATAAAGGCAA
>JBIILY010000031.1:0-7571 GCA_044338225.1 Chitinophagales bacterium | reverse complement strand
TTATTATTATCAGTATCCTTTTGTTTTCATGCAAATCATCGGGAGTCCATGTAGCATCTAGACCTAATAAGTCCTCTAAAATGGGCACGCCAGGATTTGAAAAACCTAGGCTATCAAAAGGCACAAAAGGGAGAAGCTCTGTTTTTGCACAAAAACAGCCCAAAGTGAAGATCAAATCTCAGATGAAAGCCCGCGCAGGTTTATTTAGATAATTGAATTGTATTTGTATTATCTATCACGCGCCATCCCAATGTATTTGTAATACCTACAATACCATTTAAACTTTGAACTAATTGTAATTTAGCATTTTTCTTAATGCCACTCGTTTCTATTTGTTCTTCAATCTTCTTTTTGGTTTGAGTGTTTACTTTATTGATGTCTGCAGCTTCAAAATCCGTAAAAGTAGACGTTTGGATATCAAAAAATTTAACATCAGGAGAAATAACAATTTCTTCGGCAGGCACCGATTGAATAATAAGTTCCTTGCGTTCTTTATTGATTTCAAATTTAATTTTTTTCAAATCATAACCTATCTGAACTTTGGCGTTCATTACCACAATAGCTTTTTTTTCGGCAGGAATAATCCCAAAAAAAACATTAGATTTATCTTTGTATGTATACACCTCATTGAAATTGGCTTCTACCAGCATCAATTTACTGATATTTTCAATAGATTTTAACAAGATAACCGATTCTTCTTCCGTGGAAGATTTAGGAGGATAAAGTATATTTTGATAGACATATACGCCCGCTAGTGCTATCAAAAAAGCTACGAGCATTCCTCTATAAAAACTTTGATTTACCATATTGAAAATATAAAATTAATGAAAACACAAAAAGCCAAAGTTACTAATAACTTTGGCAATATTTATAAATAAATTGAGATTTAGACTATTTGGCTTCTACAACCATTTTACCTCTGTAGTACAAAGCACCTTCTACCATGTACGCTCTATGTCTCAAATGCGTTTCACCAGTAGCGCTACAAGTACTCAATGTAGGAGCCTCAGCTTTATAATGCGTTCTTCTTTTATCTCTTCTTGTTTTAGAAATTTTCTTCTTAGGATTTGGCATAATCTTATTGTTTTAAATATTATTTACTTTTTTTAATCTTTTAATTTCGAAAGCGCAGCCCATCTTGGGTCTATGTCTTCTTCTATTTTTTTTACACTCAATTTCTCCAACACAGCGGGATTGCATGTATCATTCCCATTTTTATCTTTTGGATGCACTACCTGAATGGGAATATTGATGAGAATATAATCATAAATCACCTCCTTCAAGTATAAATGTGTCTCTGTTTTTGATAGATAAATCACATCTTCTTCATCCCCTATTTTATCGTCTCTTTCTTCTAATTTAACTATAATTTTAAAATCAAAAATCATTTCATAGTCAAAATCTTCCAAACAACGATCACAAGCCAACGACACCATTCCATTTACTTGAAAATCTAAAATAAAAAAAGAATCTTTCTTGTCAAAAAATACCTCTATTTTTAGATTTCCTTTTTTAATAGGACAATTTTCAAATTCTTCAAAAAAAGCACTATCCACTTCAAATTCTAAATGATGCACTTTGTTTTTCAACCCTACAAACGCTATCTCATGTTTTTTCATCATTCCAACCTTTATTGAATCTATTAAAAAAATGGAGTGCAAAAATAATATAAAAAAATTGAATTGTTGTAAATATTTATGACTAATATACAATACATTTTTAAATGATGCGTTTAAATACAAATTAAATAACTAATTTCTAACCAAGTATATTTGCATTATTTTAAATAAAATTATTAAAGATGAACTTAGAACAAACTATGATTGGTATATTTTTTAAAATGGGCGCTTTAGGTCAGATTATTGCTATTTTAATCTTCTTTTTATCCATTGTTTCCGTATTTGTTTTTGTAGAAAGATTACTTTTCTTGAAATTTGCTGGAAAATCAGACCCTAATTTCATCGAAAAGATTAAAGAAAATGTATCCGAAGGAAATATTAGCGCGGCAAAAGACTACTGCAATAGAAGCAATAATGCTCTTGCAAGAGTTATTTTAAAAGGTCTTAATCGAATTGGCATGCCTATAAGAGATATCGAATTGGCTATGGACAAACAAATTGGGCTTGAAATCTTCAAATTTGAAAAAGGCGAAGGCGTATTGAGCTTAATTTCAAAATTAGCACCGATGCTAGGATTTATCGGAACGATTGGTGGAGTTATTCAAATTTTCTATACCATCAATGCTACCGGAGATTATAATATTGAAACTATTTCTGGAGGTTTATATGTAAAAATGATTACTTCGGGATTGGGATTATTCCTAGGCATTTTGGCTTATTTTTTCTATTTTGTGGTATCTTCAAAAATCAAAAATGCTATATATACGTTGGATAAAGGCACTGGTGATTTTATCGATATCATTTCTTCTCCTTCCAAAGGCTAATCGCTTTTTTATTTAACATTTAAAACCACAACTATGTCTAGATATAGAATGCGAAAAAAAGAAGAGGCAGAAGTAGCTACGGAATCGCTCAATGATATTATGTTTTTCCTAATGCTTTTCTTCCTAATTGTATCTACACTGGTCAACCCCAATGTTATCAAGCTCATGCTCCCCAACTCTAAATCTTCTGCGAGTATGGCTAAGCAGCCTATCACATTGACTATCACAAAAGATAAACTTATTTTTCTGAATAGTGAAAAGACTTCAATTTTAATTGAGAACTTGGAAGAACGTCTACAGAATCTAGCGGAGTTGAAAGAAAATCCAACGATTGTACTAAGAATTGACCAAAATTTAAGTATTCAAGACCTAGTGAATGTTCTTCAAATTGGCAATGCTTTGAAAGTAAAAATGGTATTGGCTACCGAAAATTCTAAAAAATAGGCGAATGGAAACATGGACGTATTCAAATCCTGAAAAAGAAGATCGTAAAAGAAGAATTGTATCTTTATTTTTTTCATTGCTATACGGCATTGGAATTGTACTTCTGTTTTTATTATTTAAAATAGCTACACCGCCTATAGAAAAAGAAGAAGGCGAAGGATTGTTGGTAGATTTTGGATATTCGGATGTAGGCATGGGCGATAATGAACCGGGGCCAAAAGAAAATAGCGAACAAGTAAATATTCCTGCACCAGGAAATCCACCTTTTACCCAAACGGTAAAAGAAGAAGTGATCGTACAAGATGAAGAAATTACAGAAAGCGTTGATATTCCCAAAAAAGAAGATAAAAAGAAGATTGTAGTAGTAGAAAATTTGTTGAAGAAAAACAATAAATCTAAAGAAATATCCAAATCTAAAACCGAATCTAAATCAGAAGAAAAACCTATTGAAACAAAAATTGAAAAGAAAGCATTATTTACTGGTTTTTCTGGAAAGGGCAGCGGAAATGGTAGCCAAGGAAACAAAGAAGGCGAAGGCAATATGGGAGATCCTAGTGGCTCGAAATCTTCGAACTATATAGGTCAAAATTCAGGATTGGGAAATAATGGCCCCGGAAAAGGATTGATTGGGAGTGGACTCAAAGGCAGAAAGCTAGATAATATTCCAAAAATAGTAGACAATAGCAATAAAGAAGGAAAAATAATTATCAAAGTACAAGTAGATGCGCAAGGAAAAGTAATTAATAGCACGTTTCAGGCTCAAGGCTCTACTTTGACAGATTCCGATTTGATCAACAAATGTATTCAAACTGCTAAAAAAGCCAAATTTACCGCCAATGAAGAGCGTGAGACGGATTATGGCACCTTGGTATTCAATTTTAGTGTACGTTAACCGCCAAAAAACGATATGTTGATAGACGAAAAATACAAGGAAATAGAAGCCTATATTTTTGAAAAACTTCCTATGTTCTCACGCATAGGCGCGGATGCTTTCAAGAAAGATTTGACCAATATAAAAACGCTTTGTGATTTTCTAGGGAATCCGCAAAATACTTTCAAATCTATCCATATAGGAGGTACCAATGGAAAAGGTTCATCCACGCATTATTTAGCCTCTATTTTAATGGAGTATGGCCTCAAAGTAGGCATATATTCATCGCCACATTTAATTGATTATAGAGAGCGTATCAAGATTGGTAATCTATGGATTCCAAAAGAATTTGTCATCAATTTTATTGAAAAAACGAAGGGAATCATTGAAGAAATTCAACCTTCTTATTTTGAAATTTGTGTTGCTATGGCATTTGACTATTTTGCACACGAAAAAGTAGATATTGCTTGTATAGAAGTAGGATTGGGAGGTAGACTGGATAGTACCAATATTATTAATCCTATTATTTCAATCATTACGAATATTAGCCACGATCACAATCAAATGCTAGGCGACACGTTGGAAGAAATAGCATTTGAAAAAGCAGGTATTATCAAAAAGTCTACGCCTGTAATTATTGGAGAATATCAATCGGAGACTATTTCTGCAGTTTTTGAAAACAAATCAGAAGAAAATGGAAGTTCCATTCAGTTTGCCTCTGAAAATGTTCATTACAAAGAGGAAAAATCTAAACACGTTTTTCAACTTAAAGAAAATACGATTTCATTGCCAAAATTAATTTTTGAAGCAAATTATACGCTCAAAAACATTGCAACCGTGCTATGTGCAATAGATACGTTATTTAAAAATAAACACCTTATCCATCATTTTGATATTGATAACATTGAAAAAGGATTTATCAATTATTATAAAAATACAGGTTTTGCGGGCCGATGGATGCGTATAGAAAAATATCCTAATGTGATTTTGGAATCGGCGCATAATGAGGCTGGTATTGAAAATTTGAAACTAAGCCTTTCAAAAACTCATTATAAAAATTTATATATAATATACGGAACCGTAAAAGATAAGGATGTACAAAAAATAGTATCGATACTTCCAAAAAATGTAACGCATTATATTCTTACACAAACCAATATTCCTAGAGCCATGCCTGTAGAAGAGCTCAATGCGCTTTTTACTCAATTTGGCATCACAAATACGACTTCCATAACAAATTCATCACAAGCCTTTTCAAAGGCGCTTGAAATGGCCGAAAAAGATGATTTAATCCTCGTAACAGGTAGTATTTTTTTAGTAGGAGAAATTCTCAGTCAACTGTAATAACATTTTTTATTTACGGCATAAAAAAAGCCCCCGAAAATTTCGAGGGCTTAGTTTTACATGTAAGATTTGTATTAGATTAGAAATTGTATCTAACTCCAAATTGTAATCTCCATAAGTTTGCATAACTAATATTATCGATAAATGCATTTGTAGGAAGATAAGCTTTGCCATCTGTTCCTGTTGCAGATAAGAAGTTATAAGAAGTAACAACACCACTAGTGATATTAGCTCTTAAAGGATTGTTATACAACAATTGTTTTCTTTTTCCAGAATTTGGATTGATTAAATTTGGCAAATTGAAGATATCGCAAGATACTTGGATTGAATTTTTTCTTTTTCCAATTTTGAAGTTAAAGTCTTGAATAATTTTCATATCTAAGGTGTGGAACCATGGAAATAAACCAGAATTTCTTCCAGAAATTGAACCTCTTTCATCATTGAATTCTGTACTAGAAATGTATTTGTCAAATGCAGCAGCTTGATCAGCCGCAGAAAATGTAACACCTCCTGCAGTATAAGGATTAAACTTCATATCTGAAATATTGGTAGGCACATAAATCAAATCTTGATTTGCGTTATCGCCATTGATATCAGCATTATATACTAAACTATATCTTCCTGGATTTGAACCTTCATAGAAGAATGAAATTGTAGTAGCTAATGCATCTTTTGCATATTTAAATTTATATGACAAACTAGCAACAACTCTATGAGGCGTATTAAAATCAGACATACCCAATACGAAATTGTTTGGTGTAGATGCTGTAGGAAGTCCTTGCCATGCAGAATTTGCTCTAGAACCTGGATTTGAAGAAACATCCTCTGATTTTGTATACGTATAGAAAATAGATCCGAACAAACCTTTAGTTGCAGGCTTTGTAAGTCCTACTGAAGCTGAGTAAGAATAACCTTGATTTGTATTTGTTAAAACAAACATATCACTTGAGTTAATTCTTCTATTAGTCCATCTCTGTCTTGTCTCATCTCCTGTAACTATTGAAGATTGAGCAGCTGGTAAATTTGCATTGTATTGAGCAATATTTCTCAAATCTTTTGTATACATAAATTCACCGGTACCTATCAAACCAAAGAATGGCAATTTGTAATCAATACCAATATCAGAACGCCATACTTGTGGCATTTTGAAATTTTGATCAACCATGTTGATTGTACTTGGAGCAATTTTTCCACCTACTAAATCTACTTTTGTAGCAGCTGTAGAATTTTGTAAAAACTCATCAAAAGACGTGTAGAACTTAATATTATTTAAATCCGCTGCAGAAGCAGTATAGTTATTTATACTTGTACCAATATTTCCAGCTTGATTTACTAACCATACAAATGGTATTCTACCTGTGAAAACACCTGTTCCTCCTCTTACTTGAAGTGTTTTATCTCCATTAACATCCCAATTAAATGACATTCTTGGAGAAACCATCAACTGTTGTTTTGGAAACATACCAGATTGAAATTTAGTATTTTGTCCTTGTAAGTCTCTAAATGTTAAAGCATCAACTGCAGGGCTTGAAATTAAGAATGAATTGTCATAGAATGGCATTTCAAATCTTACACCAAATGTCAAATTTAATCTATCAGACATATTGAATTGATCTTGTACATAAGCACTCAATTGACCATAAGAAGCTCCTACATAGGTGTTTCCATTCATTCCGTTGATTGGAAAAGAAGCACCAAATGCTAAAGGCTTTCTATCATTCATAAAATCACTTAAATTTGCATATCTATAGTATAGATTTCCTGCTTGTACAAATGAGTTCTCAAATTTTTGATATTCATAACTACCTCCAATTGTTAAGGTATTATTTTTCAAATTAACCGTTAAGTTATTTATTATACTAAAGTTATTATTTCTTACAGAGTTTTTATATGTAAATGGATCTGTTCCTGCAAACATATAATTATCTCCAAAAGTTGAGCTAGCATTAATATCAATTGAAGGAAAAACTTGTCCACCAGGTATTCCTCTATCTTGTTGAATATAAGAATATGTACCAATCAACTGATTACTCATAATTGAATTAAGATTACTACTCAACTCAGCTGTAATCGTTCTAACTGTATGCTCAAAGTTGTAATTTGAATTTTGGAAACTCATAGAGTTAGCACCAATTCTACTATTTGAATTTCTATCTGTATTAATTGGCACAGATGTAGCATTTAATTGTTGATCTTCAGTTCCAGTCATTTGACTATAACTTACATAAAACTTATTGTTGTCATTAATATTCCAATCAATTCTTGTCAAAAATTTAGTAAAATTTTGTTGATATTCATTTGCATAACCATCATAAGGTCCTGTATTATATCCAAAAGAATCTCTCAAAAAGTTTGAAAATTTAGTTAAACTATCAGACTTAACTCTTGATCTTTGTCCAGATATTGTAGAATTTGAAGAAGTCCAATTTTGACCTGGCAATGTTCTTTCTTCTCTTTCTGCATTTACAA
>JBIILY010000030.1:0-7601 GCA_044338225.1 Chitinophagales bacterium | reverse complement strand
CAGTGGCTCGGGCTCTTGTAGCTACACAAGTATCAATATCAGACCCAGTGGTGGCGCTCGGACGGTGAGTGGAGCCATAGCAGCTGGAAGTCCTTTGATTGATTTAAATGGAGCAGATAATGTCACCATCGATGGGCTCAAAACAGGCGGGAATAGTCTGACGTTTAACAATACGACAGCAAGTAGTTCAATAAGCACTTCTACTTTTAGATTAATTAGCGGAGCATCAAACAATACCATTACAAATTCTAATATTTATAGTGCATATAATGGGAGCCTATCCTCTGGAGGATGTATATTTTTTTCTATAGATGGAGCAAACATTGGAAACGATAACAATTTAATATCTAACAATAATATTGGATCGATTGGGGGAAACAAAGCTGTAGTTTGTATATCTAGTTTAGGTAACTATAACACTGGTAACACAATTACAAATAATAATATTTTTGATTATTATTCTGCTATATCTTCTGCCGCTATTTACCTTGCATTAGGAGCTCAAGATTGGACGATAACTAATAATAAATTTTATCAAACAACAAGTAAACGAATAATTAGCGGCACCCACTATATTATATTTGGTCAAACAGGTGCAAATAGTGAAAATAACATAATCAGCTATAATACATTTGGCTATAGTAATTCAAGTGGAACAGGAACTTATTCATTGTATGGGAATTCTTCAACCTTATCTAGCTTTCCATCTTCATATACAATAACAAGCGCTGACACAATGAAATCATTTACCTTTTCTTGTATAGAATTTACTTCCACTAAGAGCAATGGAATAGCATCCAATATTGTTGGAAATAAATTTTCAAATTTTGCATTACTTTCTTCTTCTGGAACTTCTATCATGTCACCTATTGTAATAACTGGAAATAACGCTGTAGTTAAAGATAATATTATTGGTGACACATCAGGAAATGGGTCAATTTATATAGCTACATCAACTTCTGGTGGTCGAATCAGAGGAATTTATGCCACTACCTCCGACTCTTGTACTATTATGAATAACTATATTGGAAGTATTGAAGCGTCAGGAACTTCTACAACTAATACTTGTCCAGCCTTCACTGGAATAGAAATAGCAGGTACTGGAAAACATCTTGTTAGTAATAATTACATTGGGAGTAGTAGTGCTTCGAATATTAGAACAGGTCTCTATTTGAATGGAACCAATTTAACAAATTCAAATGGAACGGCTACTTCCGTTTCCGGTACTCAAACAAATTATGGTATAAACTCTACAGGAACTGGGGCTAACATTAATATTCAAAACAATACAATAAAAGGATTTGCTACATCTGGTGCGACACAAGCGTACACATTCATCAACTCCTCTGGGACTATGGCCAGCGCAGCTTCTAAAATTAATATTAACAACAACTACTTAGGAACGGCTTCCACTGATTTGGTCAACTTTGCTGTAGCTAACTCTGGAGCATTAACAGGAATTTCTATGACCAATACCATTGCCACGACTCACAATATCAAAAACAATGACATCCGAGGCATCACTTATAGCGCGGTGGGTAGCGGACCCAATACCTACATCAAGTTCACTGGAGGTACTACTGCGAATAACATATCAACGATAGATGGCAATACGTTTACCAATCTAAATGTAAATACCACTGGTAGCATTAATTTCATATCCCATAATTATTTGTTTATAAGTGCTACTGGAACCATCAACATCAACAATAATGCCATAGTAACCGCATTTAATAAAGGAGGTGCTGGAGGAACAGTCAACGGACTTTATTCATCAGGAATAGCTAATACAGGTGCTATAACCAATCATACCAACAATAATTTTTCAAATATCACCGTAACTGGCCCAACCATAGTCAACGGCATATTAAATACGGAAGGAAGTACAACCATCTTTCCTAGAAGGATTGTTTCAGGTAACACCTTTAGCAATTGGACCGGTGGCAGTGGAACTATTACGGCGATAAACTATTCTAGTGGTGGAGGCAATTCCACTTTAGCAAATAATACCGTCAATACAATCACAGGTCAAGCGGCCATAACGGGTATTAACCTATGTGGCGGAGGCAATGGAGTTAGCTCTATGGATATGAACAACAATATAGTCACCAACCTTACTTCCAATGGAACCGGCGGCAACGTAACAGGGATTAATAGCTCCAATTCATCTGTCTTGACTAATATCTTCAACAATACGATCAAGACCTACTCTTCGACAGGCGCTTCCTCTACCGTAGCGGGAATAACAATTGATGGCGGAGCCAACACCAATGTGTATTCCAATATCATCAATACCTTGAGTGGATCCGGTGATACTACACCTATTATCAACGGAATACAAGCCTCTTCAGGCACCACGATATCTATTTTCAAAAACAAAATATACGACTTGAGTCAATCAGGCGCTATTTCCTCAGCAATAACTCCAGGTGTCAATGGAATAAATATTTTGAACGGAACTACCGTGAATGCATTCAATAACTTGATTGGAGAACTCAAATCTCCAAATGCTAATCAAGCCGAGGCAATTAGAGGAATAGCCATACCATCCACCAATCCGAATTCTAGCTACAATCTATACAATAATACAATATACATTACAGGTACATCAGCTGGAGCCAATTTTGGAGTAACGGGGATCTATCATACTTCGTCTGCAACTGCTACAACCGCTGCACTCACGCTAAACAACAATTTGATTGTCGTGAATGCGACATTAAAAGGAACGGGTATCGTCGTACCGCTCAAACGAAGTAGCTCCACTACAGTGAATTTTGTTTCGTCATCAAACAACAATTTATACTATGGCACATCCGGAATCAATAATGGAACGACCCATGCAACATTAGCGGCTTATCAAGCAACCGTTTCGCCTATCGACGCCAGTAGCAAAACCGAATCTAGCTTCAATGCATCGACGTATTTTCAGTCCACAACGGGAAGCGATGCGCTATATCTCAAACCGAATGCATCCACCACAGGTAATGCTTCTGGAACAGCAGCTACATTATCTGCAGGATTCACTGATGATTATGCAGGTACTACCCGAACGACCACTTGGGATATTGGCGCCTGGGAATTTTCAAAATCGAATCCTGCAATTACCTTTTTATCTGTGAGTCCAACATTTTCAGGACAATGCACGGCTAGCGCTCGCACGATCAAAGCCATAATCAAAGCCGTATCTGGCTCATTATCTACCACAACACTCAATTATAGCTATAACGCTGTAGCGCAATCTCCAATTACTATGACCAACACCTCCGGTGATACGTTTTCGGCTACGATTCCTTTACCAACAACCACGACGGATTCTATTTTTTGGAATATCTTCGTTGAAAATAGCATCAGCAAAGATTCTACATATGTTGGCACAAGTTATGCGGACAAAAAAAGCATATCCACAATGGCATATATTCCGTCTTCAAACATTTCGGGTGCGGTAGAGCAATGCACAGATGGCAGCGGATGGACCTACTATGCCCATCCAAGCACGCCAGACCAATGGCTATTTGGAATCAAAAAAAATGGTAACAGCTTTACGGCCACAGTAGATATAGGGTTCAACAGCACACCATACTATGCCGTAAGTAGCAATGGCGCCAACAGAGAGCACGCCAGTTCAATCATGGGAAGATACTGGAACGTGAACACAAGTAACACCTCATTTCCCAATTCTATGAGCATCCGTTTCTTTCACTATGCAGATGAATACTTTGCCACTGATGATTCCTTGACCAATAAGTTCAATACGTTACAAAACTCCACCAATCCAAACACAACCGCCAAACAAAGCGGGACAATGGAATGGTTCAAAACCGTTGGCACGGCTTACAATCCATCCAATTGGGTGGGCAATATCTATGGTGGCACGATCATCAAATTAAATTTTGTGGCATCGGGAACCTACAATGGATATGACTACTCCGAACTAGACGGAATAACCAGTTTCTCAGGAGGCAGTGTAGGCACTTCATTTGGCGCAGGCACAGGAACTTTGAACAAGGGAGGTGGCTTAAGTGCGGTAGGACTTCCGGTTACATGGAATGAGATTAAAGCATTGCCAATAGCAATAGGAAACGAAATATCATGGAGTACCGAAAGCGAAAAAAATACGCGATCTTTTGACGTTGAATATAGCTATGATGGAATACATTTTAACTCTTGCAAAGAAATAATCAATGCAGCAGGTAATAGTATTTCAAAAACACAATACCAATATATTCATAAAAATGAATACCATGATTTGGTTTATTATAGAATTAAGCAGGAAGACAATGAAAATAATTTTAGCTATAGCAAAACGGTTTTTGTAATGAGATCAAATGAAATTATTTTTGAAGCATCCATTTACCCTACCATTCTTAAATCGGAAGATCTAAAAATTGATATCAAGTCAAATACTGCCCAAAATACAATGATAAAAATTTATGATTTGTATTCAAAAGAAGTATCTTCTCATAGCTTAGAATATCAAGGTATTTATACTTCAAAAAATATTAACCTAAAGCATCTTTCATCTGGCAGCTACTTTGTAAAAATGGATAATGGTCAACAAAGTGTAATAAAAAAACTAATCATTTCAAAATAATTTTTACATCCTTTTAAAAATTATCTATATTTGCGTTGCGATCTAATACAAACAAATCATTAAGCATGAGGCTTTTGTATTAGGCCGCAGGAGTTAATTGCATTTTGTCTAATTCAAAAAAAATTATTAAGCATGAGGGGCAAAAGATTATTTAATTTACTTAGCGAACTCAATAAAACCGAACATAGACAACTTTTGAATCAATGTAAAATCTCTACAGACAAGAGAGCTCAAGATTTATATGAGTTGCTCCAAAAGAGAAGTCATACCGAAAGTGTATTTGAGAAACATCTCTCTCAAATTGCCATAGAAGCAAAAGAAAACATAAAGGATGGCGTGGAAAAAATTATTTCTCGGTGGATAGACTTTGCTTGTAAAGAAGTTGAAAATTTATTTCTCAAAAATAAACTTCAAATCAAAGAAGTGCGTAATGAAGAATTATCAAGAATTTTCTACGCTAGAGAAAATAAAGAATTATCTCAATATTACAATCATTTTGTAATGGAACACAGCAAGAAGGAGAAAAAACATAGTCTCTTGATTAGGCATTACAACATGGAGTATAACTGGCTAGTAGGCAATCCAACGAAGAAAAACATTGAAAAAATGCAAAATCTATTGCTTTTAAAGATAGAATCCATTGAAAACTTTAATTTAGAAGCATTATCCATTACTTTTATTTCACTTTCCAGTACATATATCGATGAACCAACAAGCATAAGTGAATCCAAATTAAATGACTACAAAATTGATTTAACCTATTATTTATCAAAAACTAAAAATGAATATTTATTGGGGCTTTTATATAATGCAGACTGTCGATTTAGTTTTTTCAATATAAATGAATTCAAAGTAAAATTATCAAATTTGGCAAAATTAATTGATTCCTTAAATGACCAAAATCCAAAACATTACGCTACGAAAAGATATTACCATTTTATCTATAGCCTGGGAGGAATCTATTATGGGTTTCCAATTGATAATATCCAAAAACATTCAGAAAAAATGTTTAAACTCGTCAAAAAAGAGATGGGTAAAGATGATACTATTTCCATGTTTTTTATGCTTTTCACCACTATTTTACAAAAGAATTTTGAAAAATATGACAAACTACTTGAAACCTATGAGTCCAAATGCTTTCAAACCGAAAATCAATATTATATTTTTTTTCTTAATGGATTAAAAGCCTACCTCAATAAAAACTACAAGAAAGCCATTGAAAACCTTCTAGAAATCACATACTCCAACCATAAGTATATGGCTATCTGGGGAAAATTACTTGAAATTCGCATCCACAAAGATTTAGGTGACCATAAAATTGTTGATATGTTAAAAGATAGAGCTATTCGTTTTTTAAAAACAAATCAATCTCAACTTTTTTATTATAATCCAAGCATGAAATGTTTGGAACTATTGGACGCACCTGAATCCGAAAAAAGAAATGAACATTTATTTGATTTCTACAAACTCATTTTATTAGGCAATACAGAAAAACAACAAACTCAATAGCAAACATAAATCTTATATTTCTACACCACCAAATTCACCATTCTTCCTTTGACAAAAATGAATTTTTTCAAAGCATTGCCTTCCATCCATTTTTGAACTACTTCGTTTGCCAAAACTTGATTTTGCAAATCGTCTTGACTCATTTCAAGTGGCAAGGAGATTTTCACACGCATTTTTCCATTGATAGATACTGGATATTCAAAATCGTTTTCTACCAATATAGATGCATCAAAACTAGGGAATGAAGCATGAATTACACTGCCTTCGCCGCCTATAGCCTGCCAAAGTATCTCTGCGGTATGGGGCGCAAAAGGACAAATGGCTCGCACCATCGGTTCCAAAATTTCATACTTGGAGCATTTTAAAGCCTGCAATTCATTAACAGCTATCATAAAGGCACTCACCGAAGTATTGAATGAAAAATTGCTAATATCTTCATGCAATTTTTTCAATAATTTATGCAAAGTTTTGAGTTCTTCCTTTGTAGCGGGTTCTTTTACCACTTTGCTTTCGCCTTCTTCGGTCAAATACAGATTCCAGAATCGTCTCAAAAATTTGCTCACACCTTCTATTCCTGCGGTATTCCATGGTTTGCTCAGTTCTATAGGGCCTAGAAACATTTCGTACATACGAAAACAATCCGCACCATATTTTTCTATCACAATATCGGGATTGACAACGTTGTATTTGGATTTTGACATTTTTTCTACTTCAAAACCGCAATTATAAGTTCCATTTTCAAGAACAAATTCAGCTTGTTGAAATTCGGCGCGCCACGCTTTAAATTTTTCAATATCCAGCACATCATTTTCTACAATATTGACATCTACATGCAACGGCATAGTTCCACCTTTATACGAATCCGCCAAACCTTTTGAAACAAAAACATTAGGATTAGAAAGACTTCTATACACAAAATTACTTCGTCCCTGTATCATCCCTTGATTGATCAATTTTTTATAAGGTTCTTCAAAGCTTATAAAACCTCTATCGTACAAGAAATTATTAAAAAAACGAGAATACAACAAGTGTCCCACAGCATGTTCGGTGCCTCCTACATATACATCTACCTGATTCCAATAAGTTGCTAATTCTTTATTGACAAAAGCTTGGTCATTTTTATTATCCATATATCGGAGAAAATACCAAGAACTTCCTGCAAATGCTGGCATAGTATCGGTCTCGCGCGTGTAGCCTTCCTTCTCGTTTACCCATGCGGTATTCCTAGCCAAGGGCGATTTTCCTTCGTTGGTTGGCAAAATCACATCTACCTCGGGATTGACTAGCGGCAATTCCTCGAAAGGAAGCGGATACGCTATTTCATCTTTCCAAATAATTGGAATAGGTTCGCCCCAGTATCTTTGGCGACTGAAACCTGCATCGCGAAGACGAAATTGTACTTTGCGGATACCTATTTGCTTGGTTTCTATTTTTTCGAGCATCAAAGCTTTTCCTGCTTCATACTCCAATCCATTCAGAAAATCAGAATTTATATATGTAC
>JBIILY010000137.1:0-4457 GCA_044338225.1 Chitinophagales bacterium | reverse complement strand
TGCTGTTTCGTCGGGGGCTATATCGGTGCCATTTTTGAATAGTGAAAACACCTTGGCGCCCGTCAAAGTATCTTTGATTTCTTGTTCAAATTCTCTTAAATTGGCTTTGAAATTTTGTTGTTGCTCCGTTCCGGTTCCTCCTCCCAAATGGATAACCCATTTCATATATTCCTTGTTCTCAGGATTTTGGGTTAAAGGAGCTGTTTTGTTATATTCAGCATTATATTCTTTCAGTTTATCCAAATAATTTCTCACATCATAAGGAGATAAAACCGAAAGTCTTCCAATGTTGACAAAAGGCATTACCGATGAATCCATTGTGGCTAGAAGAATATCTGATGGAAAATGTCCAAAAGAAGTTACATGAAGCGAATTGTACAAAGAACTGTTGTATCCTCTCAATCCATGAGGTGCATACGATTTGCCTATCAATAAAACATTTTCTATGCTTGTGTCTTTCCAAGTATGGGCATTTTGAAGGAATTTTCGAATAGATAATGGATGTTTTGGATGTCCAAATGCAAACATGTCGTCTAATTCGTCTTGATATACCACACTTACTTTAAAATTGCCACCTGCGTTACTTTCTTTGTATGATTTATACTCGTCTATAACATTGAGATTATTGCTGTCTTTTGTCAATACTTTATTGGTAATTATAATAAAATTACCCTTTTTGATATTTGGAAATGATACCTTTCGCAGGGATGAAATTAAATTTATTTGACTTTCATTTGTTACAAAAAGTTGACTTTCGGTACTACCCGAATCAATTACCCCTGTAAAACTACTAGAACTAGGAATTACAAAACGTTTTTTCTTGGTGAAATTAGTTAAAATAATGGACGTGTTATTTGATACAAAATTACTCGCATTAAATTTTTGCATTTGCGTGTTGGGCTCGGAATAGAAAAGCAAACTTTGAAGTCCTGTTAAATTATAGGTTCTAGGGTAGTCCAATTCAATAAAACCCAGTGCATATCCATGATTATTGCTGATTTTTGGATTGATTTTAAGAGCATTAGTGCTTAATAGATTTGGAGTGTTAACATTAGTTTCATACGTAATCACTTTACTGCCAAAAAAGGAAGTATCTCTTAATTTGCTTACATTCCATATTACTTCCAGTTGGTGTGTATTTGCATTTTTTGCAAAAAGTCTAAATTTTAATTTGGAATTATACGGTGCATCCAATTTTGCTTGTGTGGCTAAAATATTGTTTGAAGCTATGGCATTATTTCCCCAGCCTTCGCCTTCGTCATAATCAGGCGATACAACATAGTCTACAGTACTATAATAAAATCTACGACCGTCTTGAAAACTATTTCTAAAACCCACTAGTTCTTTACGTACACAATACGAAGAAGTTAGGTTGATATTGGATGTATCTATTGGAGAAGCCTGAATGTATTCATTATTGCTTCGTAAGGTTAAAAAATAGTAATTGCTGTCTAAAAAGTAACTTTGAATAGGATTAAGGTTAAAATCAGGATTTTTGTATAATTTATTATCTACCGTTCCGTCTTTTACCTCGCCATAGAATTCAATATAATCATTGCTGGTAGGCAATATATTCCAGCTTATAAAGATGGGTATTTTAATTCCATTGTTAAAAATACAGATTTCATTATTATTTGCATTGGCTATATCTGGAGCTATGTTTTGCAAGGTAGTATAGGGAATACGATATAGTTTGGATTGTGTTAGTGCTATTTTGTAGTGCGGTTTTGCGGGATCTATCCATTCATGGCCATAAGGCGCCTGACTTTGAATGCATTTAAAACTAAAAAATAAAAAGAAAAAAAGTAGAAAATGTTTCATCTCGTTTATTGATTAGGATTGTGAATTATTTCTTGAATGTATAGCTTGCAGATACCACATGCGAATAAAGTCCTACGCCTGCACTCGCCACGTTATTATAACTATAATTGATTTGTAAATTTTGGATATTGAGTCCTACTCCCAAGGAAGGCATGAAGCTGAGATAGGATTCTCCCAAATCATTTGTCGCTTTGGTGAAATTATAAACACCTGTTCTCAAAAACGCCGTTTTCCAAAAGCCAATTTCTGCCCCAAACGCCATGTCTATACTTGCGGCCTTGGTGGAGATAAGTACATTTCGTTGATCCGTATACGCTGTGAATTTTAAATTGGGTTCAATGCTAATATTGTCTTGATTGAGCAGGAATTTATAAGCGCCCCCAAAATGGATGCTCGGAGCGGTTAGTTCTATTGAAGTTACGGGAATGTCATTGTTTGTGCTAGCAAATACTTGTTTTTCCTTTTCGGTAAAATTAAAACTCCACGCATTAAAAGAAGTGGTAATATCTTGAAGAAATACACCAATTCTATAGTTTTCTTTAGTGATTTGAGCCGATGCATCAATTCCAAAACCCCAAGCAGAAGCAAAGCTTCCATAGCTTCTGTGAATGATTTTGGCATTTCCTCCTATTTGTAGTCCGTCAATTTGATTCATTTTCTTGGCATATGTAAAAAATAAGGCATAATCTGCTACGGAAAAGGATTTGATATTGTCGTAATTTATGGTATTGTCGGGATTGTATAATTCTATGGTATTGGGGATATTGTCTATCCCAAATCGGATTAAGCTCAACCCAACGGCTTGTTCGTTTTTTAGAGGCATGACCACACCCGCATAGTCAAAGTTGGCTATACCTGCAAAATAAGAAGTATGCATCACCGCCGCGGTAGTATGTTCGGTATTAGCAATAGCAGCAGGATTGTAGAATACGGCACTTGCATCATTTTCTCCTGTAGCTAATGCGCCACCCATGCCCAGATATTTGCCACCTACGCCTATTTTCAAAAATTCATTGCTGTATTTTCGGAAATTGGATTGTGCTTCGGCATGATAAGTAGCTGAAAATAATATGATTATTAATAAATTTAAAAAATATTTATTCATTATTCATCCGTTTGTCTACTTCGTTAAAATTGTATTTCTCTTTGCTAGTTTGTATGAATTTTAATAATTCTTGTTGATGCATCGCATCATACGGCCACTGCCCAATACGCCCCGTAATGGAATGAAGTGCTTTTATAAGATTGGATTCTTCCGTGTAAAAATTCATATATTTTCTATCTATAAAAGAGTCAAAAGTTTCCAAAAATAATACATTTGTTTCAGATGAAGGAATACTTTTTTCTATAAAATCAAAAAATATTTCTTTGTGGAATCTATACAAATCTTCATAGAATTTGGGAAGTATTTGTGGGCTTTGGATTATACACAAATGATCCAATAATATTTCAAAGAGAATGTGGGCTACAAAATTCTTTCGTTTGATATTTTTGAGGGTTTCGTTTTCTTCAAAATAATCGATGGTATTGAGTATAAAATCTTTGAAAATAGGGAGTTGATGAAAAATTTTGTCGTCCTGATAATGATTCAAAATCCCATGGTGCAAATCGCGATGTTCGGCAAGCGTATGCGAATCAGGGTTGAGATGTGCTATATGTTTGTTGAAATAAAATGAGAAATTTGGATATAAATCGGGCAACATGGTGCCAAATTTATAATACAAGGCTTGGTCTTGTACTCGATAATAATGGGATATAAAATTCAATTTTATAGAATTTGTCGTGAGTTATCAAAACGAGGTATTTGCCCAAAAATTGTGATTGGGGCATAAATCTTTTGCTATTATTTCAATAGGAATCAATCCCAATTCTTTGAGCAGTTGAACGGCACCTTCAATTTTGAGCTCAGGCGGATCTAGAACATAGTTCCAGTCGGTATCGGCGAGCCATGTTTTCATGTCTTGTATCGAAAAACCAAAAAAACTAGCGATATATTCTATCGATTGTTGTGCATTTTGCTTGAATTTGTAGGTATATTGGGCTATCATTTCCAACATTTGGATTAGAACGGCTTGATTTTCATTCATAAAATCTTCCCGAACTACTATGCTAAAACTAGGCCAAGGCGTTGCTATTTCGCCCATTTTTGTCAATTGTCCCGAATCTACATAAGGCTTGGTCATAAAACGCTCCCATAGAAAAAGATGATTAGGATTCTCTTGCATATTTCCCAATGCCCCAATAAAATTGCCAATGATGCTAAAACTATCTTCGTTCAACGCCCAATTAAATTTTTTTGAAAGCAAAAAAGCCATCAAATGCGAGCCTGAATAATGTCTGCTGATACAAAAATGAGGTGCTTTTATATCTTCTAATGTCTTTAATGTAGTGGTTCGGTATGCGTAAATTCCCCAAATTAAAGGTGAATTGACATAGATTTGAATGATTTTGAATTTTTTGCCATCGGCAATCGCTTTTATAGCCCCTTCGGTAAGCATAATCGCTATATCCAACGTTTTGTTTTCGAGTGCTTGGATCAAATCGCCCGTACCGCCGCGATAGTCGTGCCAGTCTAGCTCAATATTTTTGAGGGCAAAGAGTCCCTCGTCAATTGATTTTCGCCAAGGAATATTGAA
>JBIILY010000029.1:0-7697 GCA_044338225.1 Chitinophagales bacterium | reverse complement strand
CATTTTTTGCTTTCATAAACTCTTGAAGCCCTCTTAAAATTTTTCCATAAACTGGAGAAATAGAAGTTTTTTTATATCTTGTGGATACTGAAGTAGAAAAGGAGGACCCATCTTTATCATGTAATGAAATGATAGAAGTGTTGGATGTTAAAAATTGTCTAAAATTAGAGATTAACGAAGATTCTTGTTGATTTATCGATTCAAAAATATGATTTGAAAGTTCAAAAATAAAAGGAGAATGTAGATACATCCTATTCTTTGATAGAAAGTAATATTGAAAATAACTTTTAAATCTAAAGATAAATGTGGAAAGCATATCTAGTATAGAAGTCTACCAATTGCTTGCATACTTGCTGTCTTCTTCACCCAAATTGAACGTCAAAGAAAGTTTTATTTGATTGTCTAGTGGCGAACGTTGCTGTTTTAGAGGTATTAAATACGCAAAATCTATCATCAACTTATTGTATTTGAAACCTGCGCCAGCAGAAGCAAAATTCCTTCCTCCAGCTTGTTCTGTCTCAAAAAAGTAGCCTGCACGCAAGAAAAATGTTTTTTGATAGGAATATTCAGCGCCTGCTTGAATAATAAATTCTTTCAATTCGCCACTAAATCCATCGGGATGATCGCTAAAAGAGCCCATGGCTCCCGCTAAAGAAGATTGTTTTTTATATTCTGGGTCTAGAATTTTAACAGTCTGTCCACCTGATATTGAATCTTTCCCGAATCTATCTTTTAAAGTTATATAATTTAATGAAGGAACCATCAGTTTATTAAATTCCAAACTCACGCTAATTTTATTCGCATCATCTATTTCTGCCTCAAAAGTAGTTCCTAATCCTAAATTTGCTGGAATATAATCGGGCGATCCTATAGTAGAATATTGCATTTTGGATCCGATATTGCTCATGTTAAGTCCAAAATTCAAATGTGCTGAATTTACATTGGGGATCATTTCCAGTTTTTTTCTATAGTACATAGAAAAATCTACCGCAAAAGCACTTCCAGGAGATGCATCACCAGATTGAAGTCCACTGGACAAATTGGAATATATATATCTTGCAGATGTTCCAATCCCAAAGGTTTCTGCTAATCTAAATGCGTAATGACCTTCTAACGTAAATTCGTTGGGTTTACCTTCCCCAATTGTATTGTTATTTGCATCCGTTAAAGTAAGGGATCCTAATGTGAAATATCTAAAACCTAAACCGAATGTATGGTTTGGAGCTACTTTCATATACCCATTTATGGTAGCTAAATAAATATCATTTGTGATTTGTCTCAACCAAGGCGCAAAATTTAATGATCCACCATAATCGCTTTCTACAAATGCAAATTTTGCTGGATTATGATATCCACTGTTGGCATCGGGAGATGAAGAAACTCCTATATCCGCCATTCCACTAGATCTAGCATCGGGTGCAATTCTAATAAATGGCACTGCTGTTGTAATAACGTTGAAATTAGTATTTTGGGAAGATAAGTTAGATGAAATCTGAAAAAACAACATTAACAGAATAAATTTAGTGCTTCTTCCTCTTATTCTAATATTCATAATTTATATATTGATTTTTATTAATTTTCTTAAAATGATAATTTAAGAACGCAAAGAAACTAAAATTATTGTAAAAGAACCAGTTTTTCATATTTTGTTGCACTATTTCCTTTCAAATCTCTAATGGATACTTGATAAATATAAGCTCCTTTTCCTATTTTATCGCCGTATTCATCCAGCCCATTCCAGCTAATTTGTTTGTCTACTCTAAAACCTTCTGTCACTATTTTTTGGTGAATAGATTTGACCACTTTTCCCGAAATAGAAAGAATATTAATGTTTACATCCAATAATTCCCCCGGTTTGTTGTGTTCAAATTGAAAATAGGTATTGGTCGTAAATGGATTTGGATAATTTAAAACTTTGTTTAAGGCTATTTCAGCAGAGGAAGAAACTATAAATTCAATATAGCCTTCTCCCAAATTATTATATACATCCCATGCTTTTACTTTGATACTATGCCTTCCTTCAGTCAAATTATAATACGGATATTTGATGATGCCTCTTTTATAATCATCCAATTCTGATTGATAGTAGGTATTCAGCACAATAGGATATTTTGTGTTATGGTCCAATATCGCTTCAATGTCATGGCCTATACTACTCGAAGAAGTATTGATGCCATTATCATCATACAGCTTGGCTATTAAAATAGGATTAGGATTGGTAATTCCTCCAAATCCAAAATTTTCATCATTCATGAAAAGCCTTACTTGTGGTGGTGTATTGTCCGTTTTCGCATTTAAATTGGCACCCCCAATGATAACACTATCATTCATCCCCGAAGCATCTCGGTATGGTTTTTGATTAACATCCGCTGCATAGTAGCTTATTTTCCCATATCCAATGGCATAGTTTATGTCTTTTGGTGCTATAAATTTTATAGAAAAGGTACCGTTTGATACAGACGCATTTCCCTTAAAAATCAAATTGTTTTGGGTCATGAATGTATCTTTTTTTCCACTTAATTGATTGTCGTTGTCGTTTGTTTGTGCATTTTGTTTTTTATCAAAAATAGAAATGTTACAAAATCCATTAAAATCAGAAATAATCGTATTGTTAAAATCTCTAATTTCTCCTTTGAGTGTTATTTCGCTCAAGGATTTTATAGTATCATTACTCCCATTGGAAATACTTGTTGTTACTACATTAAATTTGGGTTTGTTTATTTGAAGAGCAGGATCGCCTAGCAAAACTATTTTTTGGGAATTGACATCTAGTCCATTTCTATTCTTAGTATTTTTTGCAATTTCACCAAAATCTCTGTACTCATTATTGGTATTTTTTTTGTAAAATTCATCTACAAAAATATTCATATATCTATTTTGATCGGTAATATATACTTCTCTGCTTGTAGTCATCATAGCTATGGCACCACCATCAAACTGAAGTAAGAATTTCTCCCCTGCCGATTTTTCTCCATTGGGTTTGTCATAGGGCGCAAAACCACACGTAGCCGTAGTAATAAAAGGAAGATTATTGATGTTTTTATACAATTCAATGTCTTTCAACGTTAAAATACGCTCTTGTGACCATCCCGATGAACCACCATGACCTATATAAGTCATTAATAAAGAACCAAAAGTCATTCGATTTTTTAAAAGTTTATCGGCATCATCATATCGTTGGCCCCCAGAGAATTGTTCTTGTTTGAAGGCATCGAGGTATATTTTTTCTAGATTAGATTTGATTTTATTAGTATCTAATATTCTTTTTGAAATTTCTTCCGATTGTTTAAAAAAGTCATAATCTGCTACATCGTCCACATCATCTGCAATAATGGTCGATACATTGCGCCATTCCCCAAAAGAGGCTTTATCTTTATAGGCTTTGATTTTATTCAATACAATAGTAGCTTCTTGAATTGAATTTACAGGCAATCTTCCTATCCCTATATCTAAATTGGATGTGCTATTCAGCGAACTTTCCGTATCGTCAAGTAATCCAAAAAAATCATCGGTACAATAGGATTCTGAATAGTCTTGTGGGTAAATTGTTTCAAAAGTAGGTATAAAATCCAATACGCCTTTCCCTATATTTTTAAAATCAATGCTGGCATCCCCAAAAAACAATAAGGTCTTTGGGGCATTGGAGGAGGTTCTTTGCTTATAGAAATAGCGCATCATATTTCGGATTGCCATAATGTCTTTGCGCCCCGAACTAAATTCATTATATATTTCATCTATATCTATTATATTAGTTTCTATATTTCTAATTTCTTTGTGAAATGCAGCTAGCTTTGTTGCTTCCTCTTTCCATGCTTTTGGAACTATAATGGTGTTGTATGCAACAGGCAAACCTTTTATATTTTGATTTGCAATTTTGCCAAAATGTGTAGGAGTATAAGTCGTATTGACATCAAATGCTACAAATTCTTTTAATGTATTATTATTAAATAAAAATTGAATTTGTGAAGAAGTGCCCGTAAATGAAACTTTTTCAGGATTAATTTCATCCGAAACCTGCCATATTTTTATGTTTTTACCAGAATTGTTGAGGTTGAATTGCATGATACTATTACTACCTACTTTCGAAATAGTTCTGAAGTTTAAGGGATTGTTTTTGAATACAACAGGCTGAGAAGTCAACACTTCTATTTTATCTAAATAAAAGAATCCTTCTGCAGCACTTGATAGGCCCACATTTAACTCTATCTTTTCAGAATTTGCAATAAAAGTAATTGTATTAGTCTGAATATCAGCGCCTTTAGATATAGAGAATGAACTTGTCAAAAGATTGTTTTGCGAAATAGATACCGTTCCGTTTTGAATGGTATTATAATAGTGTAGAATAAGTTTAACTTCTTTTCCTATAGTGAAATATTCATTGGGTAAAAGAATTTTTTTGGAGGGCTCAGATTGGGAAAGAGGCGCGTCAAACCATAATCGACCTGTATTATTAGGATTGACAGAATCTTTTTCGTATACATTATACTCGTCATTATCAGAAATAATGGTTTGTGGTGAGCCGGATTGGCTGTAAGTTATTATTTTTTTGCCACTTCCTTCGGTGGTGGATATAAAATAGTATTGTATATCCGAATAATAAGGACTGGTATGTTTAAAATCATTATTTACAAAATCCCATCGATCCGAGCCTTTTGCATAAAAAAGGACATAATCTTCGGGATCCATTCTATCGTTTGAATTTGCATCGTAGATTTCTAGAGCATTTTCGGGCAAATCTTCATAAAAACGGTATGCATTATCTTCTGGGAGCGTTCCATGACCATATCCAAAAATTCCAAAAGTTGAAAATCGAATATCGTCTGTAGAAATTCTTAATTTAGTGGCAATATATTGAAAATCAATTTTATAAACGCCTGTTTTGTTTAGCCCCATTTTATACCAATTTCCTTTTGATAATACGGAGGACGATCTTGGGGAAATAATTTTTGAAGGTTTGGGTACTATTTGACCCAAAATTTCGTTTGAATACAAAAGTATGCATAATATAAAAACTAATCTTAGTATATATTTAAAAAATGATATTTTTGCCATTGTTTTTTGATATAAATTTTCAAAGATATTAATTTTATCCAACTCAAATCTAAAAATATTTTAAAATTGTTGAAATCGAATAATACTTTTACAAACGTTCAAAAGTCCAAAAAATTTTTTGGATGGATGTTCTTTTGTTTATTTTGTTCGTATAGTATGAACTCACAAGAAGTTCATTTTTCACAATTATCACAAAATCAGACTAATATCAATCCTGCCTTTTCAGGCATTATGTTTGGACCACGAATTAATTTGCAATATCGAAATCAATATCCAACTATTGGCACGGGTGTCAACTCAGGATATAACACGTATTTTGCCTCTTATGATCAGCATTTTCATGCGATTAATTCTGGATTTGGTTTTCAAGTATTGGGAGATAAATTGGCTGGGAATATATTGTCTCGCTATAGTTTTGAATTGATGTATAGCTATCAATTGAAATTTAATCGTTATCAAGCATTACGCATTGGATTATCGGGAAATTTAAATTTACAACAAATCGATTTTTCTCAATTAAAATTTTACGATCAAATTGATCCTATACTCGGATTTAATACCAATAACGCTACGGCAGAAGATTTATCCAATAACTATAATACTAGTTTTTTTAATACGAATGTTGGATTGGTTTATTTTACAAGTGATTATTATATAGGAGTAAGTGCCAAAAATTTATTGCCCAAAAAGAATTTTTTTAATGAAGAAAGCACCACATTTCACTATACCTTGCTTTCATTGCAACTGGGAGCAGTCAAAAGATTCGGATCGGATAAACAGTATGCACTTTTTCCATTTTTGGAGTACGATAGACAAGCTTCAAATCAAAAAATTGTGGGCAATTTGCTAGGACAATATAAAATTTATAATCTAGGTATAGGATTTCGCCATAATTTTGAAAGTATGGAATCTATTATGTTGATGACAGGCATTAATTTAAATCGATTTAGAATTAGCTATTCGTATGATATTGGGACCAATGCATTGAGCTCGTATACAGGAGGGAGTCATGAAATTGGGATACGAGTATTGATCGGAGGCGAAAACAATTCTTTGACCCCAAATGAGCACAAAGAAATATTAGAATGCCCCGATTTTTTGAAAAATTAATTAAAAAAATATAATAAAAATTCAAATTTGGAGTTAAAAAGGGAAAGTGTTTTTAAAAATAATTCAAAAGATTAAAAAAAAACAATTATTTTTGCAACTCTTAATGAAATTAAACATTAAAAAAAATAAACAGATGAAAAAAGTATTTGTATTATTAGCTATTTCTAGCTTCATTTTAATGAATTTTACTTCTTGTAAAAGTAAAGGTAGCACAGGCAATTCTTCTGCTACAGGCTGGAAATACAATGACCCCAAAAATGGTGGTTTTGAAAAAATCGCTTACAAAGGACAGGACTTAGCGCCAGGCTTAGTTTTTGTTGAAGGTGGTTCTTTTATGATGGGACAAAAAGAACAAGATGTAATGTTTGAATGGAATGCGGTTCCTAGAAAAGTAACTGTAAATTCATTTTATATGGATGAAACAGAGGTTGCAAACATTCATTACAAAGAGTATTTGTATTGGTTGCAAAGAGTATTTGGAGAAAGTTTTCCGCAGGTTGTGAGCAAAGCGTTACCTGATACATTGGTTTGGAGAGATGAGTTGGCATACAACGAGCCTTACCTTGAATATTATTTCCGTCACCCATCTTATGATATGTATCCAGTGGTAGGAGTTAATTGGTTGCAAGCTAATGATTTCGCAAAATGGAGAACAGATAGAGTAAATGAAGGTATCTTGGTAAAAAAAGGTATTTTGAATTTGGAACCGGAATCTGATGTAGATGAGAATAACTTTAATACAGGTGCTTATTTAGCAGGCCAATATGAAGGTAGTGTAAAGAAAAATCTAAAAGACTTGAATCCTACTGGAAGTGGTGAAAGATCTGTTAAATTTGAAGATGGTATTTTACAACCAGACTACAGATTACCTACAGAATCTGAGTGGGAATTTGCAGCATATTCATTGAGAGGAAATTTACCTTACAAAGATGAAGAGCGTTTTACAGATCAAAAAATATACCCTTGGAATGGATTTAGTTTGAGATATCCAAAATCAGGTAAATTACAAGGGAAATTCTTGGCGAACTTCAAAAGAGGTAGAGGTGATAATATGGGGGTTGCTGGTAATTTGAATGATGATGGAGCTATAACTACAGAAGTAAAAGCATATTTCCCTAATGATTATGGATTGTACAATATGGCTGGAAACGTGAATGAGTGGGTAATGGATGTATACAGACCTATGACTTCGATTGATGCAAATGATTTCAATTCATTTAGAGGTAATATCTTCAAAACGAAATTGAAAAGTGAAGATGGTACTGAGTTAGCTGAAAAAGATTCATTAGGAAGATTAAACTTCAGAGATGTAACGAATGAAGAAGCTGCTGAAAGAAGAAATTATCGCAAATCAGATGTAAGAAATTACATAGATCAAGATGAACAATCACTAGTAGCATATCAATATGGTTCTTCTTCTTTAATTAATGATAAATCAAGAGTCTATAAAGGGGGTTCTTGGAAAGATAGAGCTTATTGGATGTCTCCAGGAAGTAGAAGATTTATACAAGAGTATGAGTCTACAGATGATATTG
>JBIILY010000042.1:0-7206 GCA_044338225.1 Chitinophagales bacterium | reverse complement strand
GTAGCCGAACGTTTGAATATAAACGAGACACAAATTATTGAAAAAAATATCAATTTAGAGTATTTAGAAGCCCCCGAATTTCAAAATCAATTTGACATAGTTTGCAACGCCTTTTTTAACGAACCGCAAACAATGAAAGAAGTAGATGTTTTAACAGGAATAATGCGAGAAAATATTTGTAGGTACGTCCAATTTTTGAGAAAACAAAAAAGTATATTTGTAGTAAAAAAACGAAAATGTAACATTACAAAGAGATTAGCAACCGTTCTAAGTACAAACCCAAAATACAAAGATTGGAATAACGGTTTTATTCAATTAGAATTTGATTTTTAAATGATTGATTTCGTTAAATTTTTCTATCAAATCGACAATGTAGATTTATTTTTAAGCAATACAAAGCTTAGTTTTATAAAAAAGGTAAATGAAGATGCTGAAATAACATTGAACGAGGCAAAGGAAAACGGCTTAAAATTTAAGCTATTCAATTCGGGGCGTCTTGAAGTTTCGGGGAGTGTTCATAAATACTATAATCATTTACAAAAGGTAAAAGGTAAAAATCAAACTACTATTGAGAAAATCCAAAAAGGATTTAACGGGAACGATTTTAATTTTTATGAATTAGAATATAGTTTAAAACATATTGAAGAAGCTTATTTTTTGCCTCTTAGTGCTTGTCTAATTGAAAACATAGAGTTTGGATTAAACATCAAACATTCGTTCAATACAAGCGAAATTTTAAACGGGTTAATGTTACACAAAGGGCAAAAGTTTAAAGAACCATTAATGAGTAGTTACCGACAATGTGAACATCAAAGATTTAAACTTAAAATTTATGATAAAAGTCTTCAGTATGGATTGAACGATCCTATAATAAGGATTGAAATAAAATTTACTAAAATGATTGATTTAAAGCCCTTAAAAATTGTTTTCTTAAATGATTTGATTAGTCACAAAGCAATATTTTACTTATTTAAAAAATTGATGTTTGAGTTTGACAAAATTATATTTTATGATTATACAATTGTAAAAGAAAAATTAACACCTATTGAGATACAAAAAACAAATGAATATTCAAACGCCTTGTATTGGTTAAGTTTAAAATCAAATAGACGTGACAAGCCAAAAAAGCATTTAGAACGTTTAATAACAAACTATGCTGAAAACATAAAGAGTAAATTAGAAAACCTTTGTTTTGAAAAATTCAATACATTGATTTAAGTGTGTAATATTTAACCATTCAATAAAACTATAATGCAAAACGATTATAAAACGACAACAAAAAAACAAAGCGTGTAATATTTAACCATTCAAATATAGGGTTAATAGTTACACACCCCCGAAAATATATCTATAATAGTTTAATTTAGAAAACATGATTAATAATAAAAGAGTAAAAACAGGCGGGCGTGCAAAGGGAACGCCAAACAAAGTAACAACCGAAATAAAAGACGTATTTAAAGAGATTATTGAATGCAATTTATCTCAAATAGAAACAGACATAATGGAATTAAGTCCAAAAGATAGAATCGATGTAATATTAAAGCTTAGCGAGTATGTTTTACCAAAATTACAAAGAAGTAGTATTGAAATGGAACGGGAAAACAATGGTCTTGAAATAGTAGTAATAAGAGGGGAAAAATTTAAAGATAAAAACAACGAGATTGAAGAAGAATTCTATTGACAAAAATGTAAGTTAAGCACCTAAAAAAAAGGTGCTTTTTTTAATTAGAGTAGTTTATTAAAAAAACATTTACTTTTGCCCTTATTCAAAAAAAATAAAGAAAATGAAAAAAACATTATTTTTAGCTTTAGCATTTTTAGCTTTACAATCAAATGCGCAAGAGATAGACACTTTGTATTCAAATCAAATCTACTTAGATGTAAACTCGAATTTATTTATTGATACAGTTATAAACTTTGATTCAATTTTAAAAAATGACTTAATTAATTCTTTTGAAAATTGGGCAGGTGTTACCTTTAGAGATTATGAAAAAGTTAGAGTAGCTAAAACCGAAAATTTAATTTCTTTAGTTTTTATAGAAAACAAACATTATGTTAAAATGGACGTAAAGTTTAAAGACGGTAAAATGAAAATATTAATATTTGATGATGGGAATGTATACGAGCCGTCTACAAGTTATAGCGTTGCTATACTAAGTAGAAGCTTTTATTTAAAAGAATATTTTAAGATACAAGGCGACGGAGAAAGAATAATTTATAAAAATAAAAAAGCGAGGTTTAACACTAAATATGCTTCAGTTTCTATTTTAAAAGAATATAAAAACAAATTTGATTCATTAATACAAAACATTTCTAATTCAATTCAAAAAGAAAGTAATAAGAAAGAAAGCAATTGGTAAAAACAATAGAAATACAATAGAAATTTAGCACCCCTGAAAAGGTGCTTTTTTTATGTCCATACTTTAAAATAATAAATTTAGAAACAAGCTTTAAAAAGAAAAATATTGGACAAGCCTAAAATAGTAGTATTAACCTAAAAAATTAGGTAACAAATAGGTAACAAAAGTTGACAAAACAAAGGCAAATAAGGTAAAATAAAAGAAATACCAAAAATAAAAAACCCCCATAAACATTGAGTTTCGGGGGCTTTATAAAATACTATTGGTACACCGTAGGAGAGTCGAACTCCTCTTGCCAGGATGAAAACCTGAAGTCCTAACCGATAGACGAACGGTGCATTTACAACCTTGTTATATCAAAATTGCGAGTGCAAAGATAATATCTTTTTTTTAAGTGTCAAGCCTTTTTTTTGAAAAAAAATTAATTTTCTTGATATTTTCGCCATAACACAATGGCTATCAGCATAAAAATAATATTGGGAATCCATACCGCCAGCAAAGGAAACAAATGCGCTTTGATAGCAAAAGAGATCGAAAACTTCTGAATGACTTCAAATAATGAACATAGTGTAATGCCTATCATAAGCTGAATCCCCATACCACCACGCATTTTTTTGGAAGCGAGCGTTGCACCAATAATAGTAAGAATAATAATTCCAAAACAATTTGCCGTTCTGCGATAGAGCTCACTTTCAAAATCTGCCGTATTCTCCACACCTTGTGCCTTCAAATCGGCTATTTTATCAATAAGCTCCGTTCGGTTCAATTCTTCAATATACGTCCATCGTTTGACAAAAACCGTTGGATCCAGCACAATTCCTGTATTCATAGATTCTCCTTTGGTCAGCACTTCTTTTCCATTGTCAAATTGTCTTTTGATAAAATTTTTCAAAGTCCATGTTTGGGTCAGCGTATCCCACACGGCTCGCTCTGCCAAATATTTTGACTTCAAAACACCGTTGGAGATTTCTTCTACCGAAACAGTCGTTGCGGTTTTGATAGAATTGTCATATAAACGGAAATAGACATACGTGCTGTCGTTGATTTTTCGATGCAAATGATCGCTAGACAACACAGGCTGATAGGCTATGTATTTATTCTCAAAAGCCAATCGCTTTTTATTGGTATTGGGCACTACATAATTATTTGCAATCCAAAGCAATATAGCAATCAACGTGCTGGAAAATATATAAGGAAACAAAAATCGTTTGAAACTCATGCCACTATTAAACATGGCTACTATTTCGGAACGGCCTGCTAGCTGCGATGTAAAAAAAATAACGGTAATAAACACAAAATAAGGCCCCAAAAGCGCAATGATATATGGAATAAAATTGAGATAAAACTCAACTGCCACTTGCTTTACAGAAAGATCATTTTTCAAGAATTTATCTATATGTTCCCCAATATCTATCGTAATAGCAATAGAAACAATCAAAAGCAACGTAAATGCAAATCCATACAAAAACTGCTTAATAATATAGCGATCAAGACGACAAAAATAGTTCAAATGTTTGTTTTTAATTACAAAAGACAAATATAATATGTTCTTTGTGGAGTTTGGAGAGTTTTTAGCTTCCTTTTACATTTTTGACCATATTTTCTATCATGTCCCATTCCGAACTGGATACATCATTCAAGAGATTAAACTGTCCAGCCCCTTGTAGCCATTCTCCTCCATCTATAGTTACTACTTCGCCATTGATATAATCGGAATAATCCGAAACCAAATACGCTACTAAATTGGCTAATTCCTGATGGTCTCCTACACGTTTCAATGGATTGCGCGCACCTAAATCAAATTTCTTTGCCATTTCGCCTGGCAATAATCGTTCCCAAGCACCTTTCGTAGGGAAAGGTCCCGGAGCTACTGCATTGAACCAAATATTATATTTTGCCCATTCTACCGCTAGGCTTCTTGTCATAGCTAATACGCCCGCTTTGGCCGTAGCAGAAGGTACTACAAATGCACTTCCTGTCCATGCATACGTTGTAACGATATTCAAAACTTTAGCTTTTTCTACCTTATTTTCTATCCAATGCTTCCCAAATTCCATAGTACAATTCACCGTACCTTTTAATACAATATCAATTATAACTCCAAAAGCCCTTGCACTCAATCTTTCCGTAGGACTAATAAAATTACCTGCAGCGTTATTTATCAAAATATCCACTTTTCCAAATGCCTTTAACGTTTCTTGCAGCAAGTTTGTAATTTGCAAATGTTCTCTTACATCACACGCAATCGCTATACATTTACCTCCTGTTTCCTCACTCAATTCTTTCGCCGTTTTCTCAAGCACGTCTAACTTTCTACTGGTAATAACCACTTGTGCACCTAACTCCAGCAAATATTTGCTCATAGCGCGCCCCAAACCCGTTCCACCGCCTGTAACTACAGCTACTTTTCCTTTCATAGAATCTTCTTTCAACATGCCTGTATGTTTCATATTTTATATATTTTGATATTTTAAAACAAAAATAGGGATAAATTTTCTAAATTTACACATTATAATAATTTTTATCACGGTCAACAATAAAGCGCAATCTATGATTATATCTTTTTTTAAGAAAATTTCACTTACCAAATGGATTTTTATATGTATGATTTTAGGCATAGTTTTTGGATATTTCTTTCCCAATATTGCCATTGAATTGAAGTTTGTATCTCAAATTTTTCTAAGATTGGTCAAAAGTATTGTGGCTCCATTAATTTTCGCTACCATTGTGCTGGGAATAGCGCATCATAGCAATCTTAAAGATATTGGAAAATTAGGATTCAAATCTATATTGTATTTTGAGATTGTGACTACCTTGGCATTATTCATAGGATTGGCAGCCATCAATATCACAAAAGCGGGAGAAGGAATTGTACTACCGCCTTCAGTAGAAAAAGTAGAAACCGTAAAGGCTAAGACATTTAAAGAACATTTAGTAGAAAGTTTCCCTGAAAATATCGCAAAATCTATAGCTGAGGGGCAAATGCTTCAAATTGTCATTTTTAGCATTTTGTTTGGAATAGGATTGGCATTAGCGCCAGAACACGCTAAAAAACACATGATGAATTTTTCGGAATCGTTAGCCGAAACCATGTTCAAAATGACAGGGATTATTATGTATTTTGCACCCATAGCGGTAGGCTGTGCTATGGCGTATTCGGTGGGTCATGTAGGTATTCAAATTTTGAAAAATCTGATGTATTTAGTTTTGACACTTTACGGTGCACTTTTTGTATTTATTGTTGCCGTTTTGGTGCCTATAGCCTTGTATTTCAAAATAAATATCAAAAAGCTGGCACAGCACATTTCCGAACCCGTATCAATTGCATTTGCTACTACAAGTTCGGATAGTGCATTACCTAAATTGATGCTAGCATTAGAGAAAATGGGCTGTAGCCGAAAAATTGTATCTTTTGTACTTCCAATGGGCTATAGTTTCAATCTGGATGGCACCACGTTATATTTAAGTTTAGCTACGATATTTGTAGCACAAGTTTCCAAAATAGACCTTACTTGGGGACAACAAATCAGCATATTATTAACCTTAATGCTTACTAGCAAAGGCGTAGCAGGTGTTCCAAGAGCATCTCTTGTGATTCTTTTGGGAATGGCAAGTAGTTTAAACCTTCCTCTCGAACCTATTTTTCTTATTTTTGGAGTAGATGAACTTATGGATATGGCTCGAACCAGTACCAATGTAATTGGAAATAGCTTAGCTACCTGTGTTATTGCAAAATCTGAAGGAGAATTGCAGGACAATTAAAAAAGCCCAGAACAATTATTCTGGGCTTTAATAAAATTATAAAAGAATACTTTTAATTTTTGTACATCGCGCTTTTAACTGCTTGCATTACTTTAGACGTATTAGGCATATAAGCTTCTACTAGATTAGCTGCATAGTGCATAGAACTATCCGCCCCAGTAACTCGTTTAATCGGTGCATCTAAATAGTCAAAAGCATGTTTTTGAACTTGATACGTAATTTCAGAAGAGACACTTCCAAATGGCCAACTTTCTTCTACGATAACCAAACGGTTTGTTTTTTTTACAGAATTTACAATAGCATCAATATCCAAAGGTCTAATCGTTCTCAAATCAACAACTTCTATATTGATTCCTTCTTTAGCCAGCTCTTCCGCAGCAGCTAAACTCACTTTCACCATTTTGTTAAAAGAAACTATGGTACAATCGGTTCCTTCTCTTTTTACATCAGCTTTTCCTATTGGGATATAATATTCTTCATCTGGTATATCGCAATTATCAGAATACATCACCTCACTTTCCATAAAAATCACAGGATCTGGGTCTAAAATTGCCGATTTCATCAAACCTTTTGCATCATAGCCATTGGATGGTGAAATCACTTTCAAACCAGGTACATTGGCAAACCAGCTTTCAAAAGCCATACTATGTTGGGCTCCTAGCTGACCTGCACTACCATTTGGACCTCTCAAAACAATAGGGCAACTGAACTCTCCTGCACTCATTGCAAGCATTTTGGAAGCATGATTCACGATTTGATCGATTGCTAATAAAGCAAAATTCCAAGTCATAAACTCTATGATAGGCTTAGTGCCATTTACTGCCGCTCCTACGCCAATAGCCGTAAAACCTAATTCTGCAATTGGAGTATCGATTATTCTTTTTGGGCCAAATTCGTCCAACATTCCTTGACTTACTTTATAAGCACCATTATATTCAGCTACTTCCTCCCCCATCAAAAAGATGGAGGGATCTTTACGCATTTCTTCGCTCATAGCTTCTCGCAAGGCATCTCTAAATTTAATTTGTCTCATTATATATTAGATTTATAAATTATTTGAAATCAATTCAGCAATAGACTTAAA
>JBIILY010000028.1:0-7839 GCA_044338225.1 Chitinophagales bacterium | reverse complement strand
ATATTAAATCCTAATTTGATGTTAAAAAAGATAAAGTAATATCGTTTTAAAGTTTTTTTATATCTTTGTATAATAAAAATACGTTGTAATGAAAATGCGTTTTACCTTATTTTTAAGCTTTCTTATTTTACATCTTATTTCTTGTGAGGATGGTACATACACACCCGAAATAAAAGATGAGCCTTATCTCCTCAATTCTCCTTCGCATTTTCCACCCCCAATAATTCCAAAAGACAATTTGCTCACAAAGAATAAAGTAAGACTTGGAAGAATGCTTTTCTACGATGCACAACTTTCTGAAGATAAACAAATTTCATGTGCAAGCTGTCATAAACAACAATTTGCTTTTGGCGACAACACCGCTTTAAGCAAAAAAGTAAACCATGGATCCACTAATAGAAATGCTTCTGTGTTGTTTAATCTAGTTTATACCAATAATTATTTTTGGGACGGACGTACGGGGTCGCTCGAGAGTACTTGTTTAGACGCATTAATTGGCGAACAAAATTTTGACATCAATAAGGTTAAACCTCTTTTGAAAAATAATTCTACGTATTTAAAGCTTTTTAAAACAGTCTATGGCAACGAAGAAATTACAGAAGATCAAATTGTAAAAGCCCTGGCTAGTTTTATTCGCACCATGATTTCGTCGGGAACTCGACTAGACAAAGGTGCCAAGGAAGGATTACCAGAAAAATATCTTACCCCAAATGAAATTATTGGAAAAACAATTTTTGAAACCGAAGAGGGTGATTGTTTTCATTGTCATGGAGAAGCAAAAGGTAATCCGTTATTTACAGATAATGAATTCCATAATAATGGGTTGGACAATTTTAATTCTTATTCCCAATTTATAGATAAAGGAAAGGGAGCCGTTACCGGATTACAAACAGATTATGGCAAATTCAAAACAGGATCTTTGCGAAATATAAGCTATTCGGCACCCTACATGCACGATGGTAGACATTTTACTCTTGACGAAGTACTCAATCACTACAATTCTGGAGTTAAAAACAATATTACCATAGACCCTAATATGAAAAAAGCTACTCTAGGAGGCTTGCAGCTTCCACAATCCAAGCTTGACCAGTTAAAAGCCTATTTGTTAATGCTCAACGATGTAGATTTTATGAAAGACACTTCTTTTAGCAATCCATTTTAAACTCTCGTGAACGTATTATTAATAGACTGCGAAGATTCTTATACACTCAATATTTACGATTATTTGTGTCGGATAGACATATCCGTTGAGATTATCTCCTATGCTCATTTTGAGGCAGATTGGAAGCCAAATCATGAAGATGCTATTGTATTTTCCCCTGGCCCTAACGAGGCCACTTCTTATCCCAAACTCCTAAATTGGCTTAAAAAAAACGAGAAAAATATTCCCATCTTGGGCATTTGTCTTGGGCATCAAATTTTAGCTCATTACTACGGCCATTTTTCTATTAAAGCAAAAAAAGCGTTGCATGGCGTACCGATGCATATTTCATGTGAAGAACATCCGCTATTTAACTTTTTAAAAACCGGTGAAATGCAAGTAATGCCTTATCATTCTTTGGTTATTTCAAAAAACGAATCCAGTCCACTAGATATTTTAGCGATAAATTCAGATGATGAAATTATGGCTTTTGCTCACAAATCCCTTCCCATAGCAGGATTTCAGTTTCATCCAGAATCTATTGGAACACCACTAGGACTGGAATTATTAAAGGCTTGGAAAGAATGGGTAGCGAAAAAATGATATAATTGAGAAATATTACTTTCTAATAATATTCGCTCCAATAGCGTTGAGTCTTCCGTCGATATTTTCATATCCACGATCTATTTGTTCAATATTATGGATAATAGAAGTTCCTTTGGCACTCATAGCCGCAATTAACAAAGCTACACCCGCACGAATATCTGGAGAAGACATTGTAATTCCTCTTAGTGGCATAGATTTGTTCAATCCAATAATCACCGCTCTATGTGGATCGCACAATGTAATTTGCGCGCCCATATCTTTGAGTTTATCTACAAAAAACAATCTACTTTCAAACATTTTTTGATGTACCAAAAGGCTACCGCTAGCTTGTATCGCTGTAACTAAAATGATACTCAATAAATCGGGGGTAAATCCTGGCCATGGATGGTCATAAATCGTTAAAATAGAACCATCTATAAATTTAGAAATTTCATAATGTTTTTGTTCAGGGATATAAATATCATCGCCACGAAACTCAAATTGAATGCCCATTTTTCTAAAAACAGTAGGGATTAATCCCAGCATATCTATTCTACAGTTTTTAATCGTAATTTCGGACTCTGTCATCGCTGCCATGCCTATAAAACTTCCTATTTCAATCATATCAGGCAGAATCGTATGCGTACATCCGCCCAAACTTTCTACACCTTCTATCATCAACAAGTTTGAACCTATTCCCGTAATTTTCGCACCCATACTATTGAGCATAAGGCATAATTGCTGAATATAAGGCTCACAACCCGCATTATATATAGTGGTTTTTCCTTTTGCCATGACCGCTGCCATCAAGATATTGGCGGTACCCGTTACCGATGGTTCTTCGAGCAATATATATGTTCCAGTAAGATTTTCTGCATTAATAGCAAAAAATTCCGAACGATCGTCATATTCAAATTTTGCGCCTAATTTTTCAAAACCAATCAAATGTGTGTCCAAAGGTCTTCTTCCTATTCGGTCTCCTCCAGGTTTTGGCAAATACGCTTTTTTAAACTTTGAAAGCAAAGGACCCAATACCATTACAGAGCCACGAAGTGCACTGGCTTGTTTTTTATAGTCGTCGGTATGAAGATATTCTATGTTGACATTTTTAGCTTTGAAACTACATCTATTAGGGGAAATTCTATTTACTTCTACGCCCATAGAAGCAAGCAAATCTATCAACGCATTTACATCACGAATATTAGGAAGATTGTCTATAACGACTTCCTCTTCCGTAAGCAAAACAGCACAAATCACTTGTAAGGCCTCATTCTTGGCACCTTGTGGCTGCAACTCGCCTTTTAATTTTCTTCCACCTTCTACTTCAAATAGTTTCATGTATTATTTCTTAATTTTGAACAATTTGTTTTATTAAAAATCAACGTATTATCAAATTATTTTCGTTTGTTTTTGTTAAACGTAGGTTTATTATTTCCCTGAATATTTCCTTGCTTTTTATTTTTATTAAACGTATTCTTATTGTTTTTATTAAACGTGTTTTTTGTGTTTTTGATAGACACTAATTGCTTAATAGATTCATCTTGTGGCATTTCCAAATTTCCCTTAGAAATATTAGTCAAATCATTTTTTACAATTTCATCATTCACTACCTCATTATTCCATGTTTTATGAACCAATTTCATAAAACTAGCTATATGATGCGCGACCACACGTTTTTTCTGGTCTTCCATTTTGCCTGCATGGTCAATAAATTCCACGATGTATTTCCCATAATGTCTATGGCGATTGATTCGTTGAGGGTAATGAAATTTTTCGGGTTTTGGCACTATTAATTCCCTTTCTACCATTGGATATGGCGCGTCTACATCTAATTTAAAATCAGATATAAAAAATAAATGATCCCACAATTTTTGATGATAATCCTCTGCCTTTTTTTCTTGAGGCGTAATTTTTGACATAATGTCAATAATCATGTGAGCAGCCTGCGTTCTTCTGTCCCTATCTTTGATTTCCATACATTTAAAAACCATGTTTTGCAATGATTTTCCGTATTCTCTCAGAATAATGGGCTGTTCATTTTGATAATAATTCATATATAATTCTGTATTAAAAATAATTTTTTTCAATAAAAAAAACCTAAAAACTAGGCTTCATTGGCATTTGACATATCCTTTATATTGGAAATATCAAATCCTAATCTTTTGGAAGTAGCATGAGGCGTAATACCGCTTTTTGTAATCATATATCCCAATGGAATATATCTAACCTCATTGAACAATGGCGCCCATAAATCATATTCGATACTTCGAATAACGCATTGTTCTATCAAATCCGATATAACATTCTCATTCAACATCAATGAACCAAAATCGCTATACAAAAAGCCAAGTTGTCCCTCGCCTTCTACAAAAAAATGATTTTCGCTGTTGATAAAAATCCGAGCTATCAACTCTCCTACATCATTATTTCTTTCAAATTTAATCGAATCGCTCAAAAAATTATATACTTCTATCATGCCACAATAAGAGCGATTGAAGTTTTCTTGAACATATTTTGATTTTAAAACAGCATTTTTTGGATCAAATGAAAAAACATTGGTATGCATGGAAAAAATAATAATATCTCCCCCCACTTGCAACCAAAATTCGTTGATATTTTTTTCAGTAAATTCAATTTTAACTCTAGTGTCTATATCCGTTATCCAAGGCGACAATTCGCTTGCATACACAATTGATTTTTCCCTAAATGTATGAAAAATAGATTTTGTATGAGCGTATATATGCTGCTTTAAGCTTGATTTTTGCTCAATAATATGTTTTGATTTTTCAAAACGAGACTCGTTCATCAAAAATTTTATTATACATCGCGTGGTACACGGCTTACTCTCAAAAGAGTGTATCCACCTACCATCATTATTGTAGAAATCAAAAATGCAAATGACATTCCAGAGTCCACCATTGAATATTTAACAGCATTGTTATATTCAATAAAACTAGGATTGTTTAGATAATTGAAGCTCGTAATCAAAAACATTATCAATCCCCAGATAAAAAGCATTGTAGCTAATGGCTTAATCATATTTAAAATATTTTAAAGGGCAAATTTACAACAATTTATTATTTATTCGTTTAATTTTTTTTCAGTCCATCATGAGTCTATCTACTCAAATACATACTCTTCATTTTGAAGAGATTGCGGAAATGAGGATCGCGTATATTGGATACAAAACGTATAGATTCTCCGGTGCTTCGCATTTCGGGACCTAGTTCTTTTTTTACATTTGGAAATTTATCAAAGCTAAATACAGGCTCTTTGATAGCATATCCATCCAGCTTTTCTTGTACTTTAATGTCTTTTACCTTCATGTCGCCTGTCATGATTTTCGCAGCATAATTCAAATAAGGAATTTGATACGCTTTGCAAATAAATGGCGTAGTTCTTGAGGCTCTAGGATTGGCTTCTATCACAAATACTTCGTCTTGTTCATTCAAGTTTGTAGCTCTTTTAACCACAAATTGAATATTAATAAGGCCTTTTACATTCAAAGCCAATGCAATCCTTTTTGAATATACTTTTATTTTTTCAATAGCTTCATCGCTCAAAGAAAAAGGAGGCAACACACTATGACTATCACCAGAGTGAATTCCAGCTGGCTCTATATGCTCCATAATTCCCATAATATGTACGTCCGTTCCGTCGCACAATGCATCTACTTCGGCTTCTTCTGCTCTATCTATAAAATGGTCAATTAGAATATTATTGCCTGGGAAATGCTTCAAAATACTCACAACACCACTGGTCAATTCATCGTCATTGATGACAATTCGCATTTTTTGACCTCCTAAGACATAGGAAGGACGCACCAATACAGGATAGCCCACTTTGTGCGCCACATCAAGTGCATCATCTGCATTTTTGGCAGCACCGTAGCGAGGATAAGGAATTTCAAGGGCTTTTAATAAATCGCTAAAACGCTCTCTATCTTCTGCCAAATCCATATTGTCGTAGCTCGTTCCTATGATTGGAATGCCATATTTTTCTAATTTTTCTGCTAATTTAAGCGCTGTTTGTCCTCCTAATTGCACAATGACTCCTTCGGGTTTTTCCAAATCAATGATTTCTCGTAAATGTTCCCAAAATACAGGTTCAAAATATAACTTTGATGCGGTATTAAAATCGGTAGAAACGGTTTCGGGATTGCAATTGACCATAATGGCTTCGTATCCCATTTCTTTTAATGCAAAAAGTCCATGCACACAACAATAATCAAATTCTATCCCTTGTCCAATTCTATTGGGTCCCGAGCCTAAAACAATTATTTTCTTTTTGTCCGAAACGATACTATCATTATGAGCCTCAAAAGTGGAATAAAAATAAGGCGTTTGTGCATCAAACTCTGCAGAACAAGTATCTACCATTTTATAGACTCTTTTCAGTCCCCATTCTTTTCGCTTATTATAAATATCGTCTTCTTCATTTTTGAAAATATACGCTAACTGAAGATCTGAAAATCCTTTTCGTTTTGCTTTTAACAACGTTTCTTTATCCAAATCTTGGAACGATACTTTTTTCAACGATTGTTCAAAATCAACCAATTCTTGAATTTGTCTCAAAAACCAAAAATCAATTTTAGTGATTTCATAGATTTTAATTTTAGGAACACCCAATTTTAAAGCTTCTCTTAATTTGAAAATTCTATCCCATGATGCATTTTTCAATGCCGCCAAAACTTCGTCTACATTTCTACTATCATTGCCATCTACTCCTAGTCCTATCTTATTGTTTTCAAGTGATTGACAAGCTTTTTGTAACGCTTCTTGGAAGTTTCTTCCAATTCCCATCACTTCTCCTACAGACTTCATTTGAAGACCTAGTGTTTCATCTGCTCCAGGGAATTTTTCAAAATTCCAACGAGGAATTTTCACAATTACATAATCCAACGAAGGCTCAAAAAAAGCTGATGTTGTTTTTGTAATTTGGTTTTTCAACTCATCTAAATGATACCCAATAGCCAATTTTGCAGCTATTTTTGCAATAGGATATCCTGTAGCTTTACTTGCCAAGGCCGAACTTCTCGATACTCTAGGGTTAATTTCAATACAAATAATATCCTCATTTTCGGGATTTAATGCAAACTGGACATTACATCCACCTGCAAAATTTCCAATAGCTTTTAAGATTTGTTTGGATTGATTACGCATCTTTTGATACACCGTATCGGGCAATGTCATAGCAGGTGCTACCGTAATACTGTCGCCCGTATGTATTCCCATTGGATCAAAATTCTCAACGGTACATATAATCACCATATTGTCGTTGGAATCTATCAATAGCTCCAATTCAAACTCTTTCCAGCCAAATAAAGCCTTTTCTATCAATACCTCATGAACAGGAGATGCTTCCAATCCTCGTTTGAGTTTTTCATCAAATTCTTCTTTTGTATGCACAAAGCTTCCTCCTGTACCTGCTAGAGTAAAGGAAGGTCGAATCACAAGAGGGAAACCAATATTTTGTGCAATTTCCTTACCTTCGAGAAATGAATTTGCCACTTTACTTGGTGCTACTCCTATCCCCAACTTAACCATCAATTGTTTAAACTTATCTCTATCTTCTGCTAATTTTATCCCTTCAATATCTACCCCTACTAATTTGACATTGTATTTTTCCCATATACCCATTTCATCACATTCTATAGCCAAATTTAGAGCCGTTTGGCCTCCCATAGTAGGTAATACGGCATCAATTTCATTTTCCGCAAGGATTTTTTCAATACTTCCAGGCTCCAAGGGCAACAAATAAACTTTATCCGCCATCATGGGATCGGTCATTATGGTAGCTGGATTGGAATTTATCAAAATCGTTTTGATGCCTTCTTCTTTCAAACTTAAGGATGCTTGCGTTCCTGAATAATCAAATTCACAGGCCTGACCTATGACTATAGGACCGCTTCCGATAATTAAAATCGACTTAATAGATGTATCTTTTGGCATATATATAGGGAGAATGTTCGGGGTGCAAATATAAGTTAAAAAAGATAAATAGATTTTTAATAATATTAAGTTCACCGTAGAGCCATAACAAAAAAGCCCCGAAGATTTCTCTTCGGGGCTTTTAATCAGAATTAATCTAACTTAAAGATTACTTTGATACTG
>JBIILY010000091.1:0-5529 GCA_044338225.1 Chitinophagales bacterium | reverse complement strand
AATGCCCGAACCCAAAATTCTTTGGACTAACTGATTGGCAGTTCTATTATCTGTCAAAGTAATTTGACTATAAGTTTGAATACTTAAAAGCAGCAATAGAGCAGATAATAATTTGATTCCCTTCAAATTTAACAATTAATACATTTTACAAATATACTGATAAATAAGAAAAAACAAGAAAGAATTATTCTTTTTCCCCTAATTTTTCGTCTATGATATCTTCCAAAATAATGGTATAGTTCTCTAGGGTTTCATTAATGAGATATTCAGCTGATTTTAAAGCCCCAAAATAGTACAATTTTTGTTTCAAAGGTACACGCTGACTTTTATATTTTATATATAATACATCCAAATTGGATTTTTTTCGATCTCTATTTACCCATTCCAAATCTTTGATTTCCAAGATATAGGCATTTTCTTCAAATCGTATAAACATAGAAGCTGTGACGTATCCATTTTTATCAATTTTATGATCGTGAAAATCTACCGAATCTATTAAACTGCACGGATAAACAACAAAATACTCTAAAACGGTATCGGGAGAAGCCATTCGGAAGTAAATACTAGAATCCAAATATTTTGAAGCGACTCTAGGGATATTTTCTAGCAAAAATGCTCTCTTATGCGTTTCCTCATTCATTTTAAATTGAAAATAAATATGGTTTTTCATCGAATCCATAGGCAAATCAATTTCACCATCTTTGGATACAATCTCCTTTACTTGTGAAAATGAAACACATGAAATAGTTATGAAAAATGAAATTAAGAGTCTTTTAACCATCAAGCTGTTCACTAGTCTTTCCAAATCTTCTCTCTCGATTATTAAAAGCTTTTACGCAGGCAAATAAGTCTTCTTTTCTAAAATCGGGCCAATATTTTTCCAAAAAGAAAAACTCTGCATACGCCAATTGCCAAAGCAAAAAATTGCTGATTCGCATTTCGTTTGAAGTTCGAATTAAAATATCGGGATTGGGAAATGGAGCTGAATGCAAATGAGTCTGTACCACCTTCTCATCTATAGATTCTATTGCTAAATCACCGTTTTTCACCTTACTTGCAATACATTGAACGGCTTGGGTAATTTCCATTTGACCCCCATAATTAAGGGCCAAAATCAAGGTAAGTGATTTATTGTTTTTAGTGTCTTCCTTCGCCTGTAGAAGCGATTTATAGCTCGCTTCGGGCAAAGCTTTGATATCGCCAATAGTCTCAAGTTTTATATCATTCTTATTCAACTCTGGTGTTTCGTTTTTGATTGCTTCTACAAGCAAACTCATCAAAAAATCTACTTCTTCCTTAGGTCTATTCCAATTTTCGGAAGAAAATGCATATAACGTAAGGTATGAAACCCCCAATTCTCTACAGCCTTTGATAGCTTCACGCACCGATTCTACACCATTCTGATGTCCAAAAGTCCTATTTTCTCCTTTTTCTTTTGCCCATCTTCCATTACCATCCATAATGATAGCTATGTGCTGAGGGATTATATGAAGATTTTCTTTTGAAAAAGGCATTTTATTTTTTTAATGATGCAAAGATAATAGAAACTTCGAATTTTTTATTAATTTTATTAATCTACAATTTCTCCTTCTAAATCAAACTCGGTAGCATCAATAATCTTAACCATTACAAAATCACCCAAACGAAGATGTTTATCGGTTTGAATAACAACTTCATTATCCACTTCGGGACTATCAAATTCGGTACGGCCATAATAGACGCCACTTTCTACTCTATCTAACAATACTTTGTATGTTTTGCCTACTTTATTCTGATTCAATTCAAAACTTACAGCCGATTGAACTTCCATCAATCGCTGCTGACGCTCCAGTTTTTCATCTTCAGAATGCACATCTTCCAATTTATGCGCACTTGTATTTTCCTCATGCGAATACATAAATACCCCTAATCTATCAAACTTCATTTCTTCAATGAACTCCATCAATTCATTGAAATCTTCCTCTGTTTCGGTAGGAAATCCGGTAAGCATTGTAGTTCTAAGCGAAATGCCTGGCACTTTTTCTCGAATCGTATTTACAAGATCTATGGTTTGTTGCTTCGTAATATTCCGTTTCATATCCTTGAGGACTTTATCCGAGATATGCTGCAAAGGAATATCCAAATATTTACAAATTTTAGGTTGATCGCGAATTACGTCCAATATCTCAAGTGGGAACTGCGATGGATACGCATAATGAAGACGAATCCACTCTATGCCTTCTACTTCACACAAAGCATTGAGAAGTTCGTTTAAGCTTCTTTTTTTGTATATATCCAGTCCATAATAGGTCAATTCTTGTGCAATAAGCATCAATTCTTTTACACCTTTTTTTGCCAATAACTTTGCTTCATTTACTAAGCTTTCTATCGTCCTAGACTGATGCAATCCTCGCATTAACGGGATAGCACAAAAACTACATTTCCTATTACATCCTTCGGATATTTTCAAATACGCATAATGTGAATCCAAGCTCAAAACACGCTCGCCTATCAATTCTTTTTTATAATCAATATTGAATCGATTGAGCAATAAAGGCAATTCCATAGTGCCAAAATAGGCGTCTACTTCCTTGATTTCTTCCTCTAAATTATCTTTGTATCGCTGGGAAAGACAACCGGTTACATATAATTTTTCAATCCATCCTTTTTTCTTAGCTTCCGCAAATTGTAGTATGGTATTGACACTTTCTTCCTTCGCACGATCAATAAATCCACAGGTATTAATGATTACTGTATCAAAATCTTCTTGCTGACTTTCATGCACTACTTCAATGCCTCCATGAGACAATTGCCCCATCAAAACTTCACTATCCACCGTATTTTTGCTACAGCCCAATGTGATTACATTTACTTTGTTTTTTGACAACCCTTTGGTCTTCATCTCTACTATTTTTTTGCAAAAGTAAAGCGAATAGCAGAAATGGACGATTTTATATCGCTATCTTTCAAATTCTTAGTCTATTTTTGTAAAAAAAATACACGATGCCACTACTTTTTGAAAATAAAAATGAAAATGAAGTTCAATTGATGAAAGATTGGGCTCAAGTTCGTGCCTATACTGAAGATATTTTTGGCAGGAAACCCGATATTCAAGGATTTTTATATCTCATAGGCATGAATGAATTGGGACAGGTTAGAGAATTTGAGAAGGAAGAAAAACAAGATTTGATCCATATAGGAATGTGCAAAATTTTTGAAGGAGAATATTATGAATTTGAAAATACTGATTCCGAAGGTTGGCCGCATTTCAAAGAATTGAAACCCATGCCGCCAATGTTTATAAAAATACAAGAATCTACCTTAAAACAAAAAATTGTAACCTATTTCCAAAATTATATTTTTGAATAAAGAATGTACTTTTTATCACGGAATAATCAGAATACACAGAAATTTTATTAAAAAACTTCATATCACATAACTTCTTCCTTGATTTCCGTGATTTCTGTGAGATACTTTCTTTCTATTCTCTCACGGAATACTCAGAATACACAGAAATTTTTTCTTAATTTTATCGGAAAACATTTTAAATTTGCATTAAAGAAAACAATTATGTTATACGAAGATTTAACCTATGCTATTAGAGCTGCCATATTTAATGTTCACAAAGAATTAGGACCTGGACTTTTAGAAAGAGTATATGAAGCCGCACTTTGCCATGAACTAAAACTACAAGGACTTAAATCCAAGTCCCAAGTGCCTATTGATGTCCAATACAAAGACGTCAATCTTAATATTGGCTTTTATATTGATATACTAGTTGAGGATACTGTAATTTTAGAAATAAAATCAGTAGAATATCTTCATGATGTACATAAAAAACAAGTACTTACCTATCTAAAACTTTCAAATAAAAAAATTGGCTTTTTGATTAACTTCAACTCAAAATTGCTCATTGACAAAGATACTCTTGTCAGAATTGTAAATTAAAAACTATAATTGCTTCATGATTTCTCGAAACCAAAACGCGTACATTTCTTCGTTTTCTAAGATATCTTTTTTCAAATTTTCTATTGAAATCCATTGAATATCCGCTACTTCTTCTATATTGAATGGAATAGATCCATCGTAGAATCCTTCAAATACATAATCCAACTCGTGTTCTATCAATCCTGTTGTTTTATCAGTAGCTTTGTATATAAAATCAAATTTTTTTTCTAATTTTACTTGAATACCCAATTCTTCAAAAACTCTACGATGCGCTGCATCGCTATAGGATTCATGTTCTCTAGGGTGACTACAGCACGCATTTGCCCATATAAGGGGCCAATGATACTTCATTTCAGAACGCTGTTGAATCAGCATTTCGCCTTTTGCATTAAAAATCAATACGCTAATAGCTCTATGTAGAAGTCCTTTTTCATGCGCTTCTAGCTTTTCCATAGTGCCCTGCACCTCATCTTGTTCATTTACTAGAACTACAAATTCTGTCATCTATGATTAATATTGTTCTTTATCATTTGGAAAATCTTTCGATTTCACATCATCAATATATTGTTTCACAGCCGTATCCATAATTTCGGCAAGAGAAGCATACCTTCGTATAAATCGTGGACTAAACTCTTGTGTAATCCCCAACATATCGTGCAATACCAACACCTGACCGTCTACACCGCCTCCCGCTCCAATTCCAATGATAGGAATTTTAAGATTTTGCGCAACTTTAGTGGCCAAATTCGCTGGAATTTTTTCCAAAACCAATGCAAAACATCCCAAACTTTGTAATAACTCGGCGTCTTGTAATAATTGATTTGCTTCCGTCTCCCCTTTAGCACGCACGTTGTATGTACCAAATTTGTAGATAGACTGTGGCGTGAGTCCCAAGTGCCCCATTACGGGAATCCCTGCAGATAATATACGGGCAATGGATTCTTTGATTTCTTCACCACCCTCCAATTTTACGGCATGTGCGCCCGATTCCTTCATAATTCTAATAGCACTATTCAACGCTAATTTTGAATCGCCTTGATAATATCCAAAAGGAATATCTACTACTACTAAACAACGCTCTGCTGCACGAACTACAGACGATGCATGATAAATCATTTGATCTAAGGTAATAGGCAACGTGGTTTCGTGTCCTGCCATCACATTGGAAGCACTATCACCTACCAATATAATATCAATGCCCGCACCATCTACAATTTTGGCCAAAGAATAATCATAAGCCGTAAGCATAGATATTTTTTCGCCATCCATTTTCATCTTATGAAGGCTCTGCGTAGTAATTCGTTTTATTTCTTTAGATACAGACATATTTGCACAATTAGAGGCATCAAAGTTAGTTATTATTTTAAAATATGCGCATTTATTATTTTTGAAACACTTCCCAAATGCGACTCAAAATAAGCCGCTCTTGCTTCATTTTTTGAAGTATTGTCCTGATACAAATATTCTTGTAAAGCATGCTGAAAAGATATAGCATTTTCTATTTTTGTCACCCAATTTTCTTTTACAAATCGCTGTGCCTCAGCACTTTTTTCAATATTTTGCCCTATGACAATGGGCTTTCCATACGCCATAGGTTCTAGC